>NZ_CP132542.1:900000-1112500 GCF_030845175.1 Coralliovum pocilloporae
GCCTCTTCGGGCATTGAAAGCCGGACACTGGCCTCCCTTGAACTGAGTTGGGAGAATGGCAATCAACCAATCAGACAAGGTGATGTGTTGGTAATTGATGAGGCAGGCATGATTGGCACACGGCAATTATCCCGCATTGCCACTAAAATAAACGAAATCGGGGCAAAGCTTGTTCTGGTTGGTGATCCTGAGCAGCTCCAGCCGATTGAGGCGGGGCAACCCTTCCGCCAGTTGGTGAAGCGGCTTGATGCAGCAACCCTGACCGAAGTCCACCGCCAGAAATCCGACTGGCAGAAACAAGCGTCCTTGGATTTATCCCAAGGCCAACTTGAAAAGGCCGTAACCGCCTATCAGGAGAACGGCTCGGTTCATGTAGATCATAATAAGGACTCTGCGCTGTCAGCTCTGGTTGCCTCCTATCTGGCAGACAGGAAAACCGCACCGGACGCATCCCGCCTTGCCTTCGCGCATCGCCGCAAAGATGTTTACGATATCAATCAGGCCATACGGGCAGAGCTGCGTCACCGTATGGCTCTTCCTAACGAAGAATATCTCATCAAAACTGACAGCGGGCCCCGCATGTTTTCCATTGGTGACAGGATTGTGCTGACCCGTAACGACACATCACTCGGCGTGAAAAACGGCATGCTTGGCACCATCACCAAAATGGATCACGGCCTGATAGAACTGGCACTGGACCATAACAAACAAACCTCCGTGACGTTCAACCCACGGCGCTACCGTACTTTTGATCACGGGTATGCTGTCACCATTCACAAGTCCCAGGGCGCAACGGTAGATCGCGGGTTTGTATTGGCCAGCAAACGGCTTGATCCTCACCTTACCTATGTTGCCATGACACGGCATCGCGAGAAGCTAAACGTCTTCGTCAACGAGAAAGATAAGCCCAGAAGCTGGGGCTTTGATCTCAAGCGCAGCACTATTGAGGCAGACCGCAGGCAACGCCAAGACCACCAGCACAGTCAGCAACGCCACACGCTGCGATATGAGCGATAGGGCCACCACCCTATTTAACTATCATATGCTGTAGGTTTTCTTGTAACTCTCAGATGCAGCGGTATCATCTGAATCATCAATCATAGCCGTGAATTACTGAGTTGCGGGCAGAGCGACATTCATTTGTTCCCACTGGTCGAGGAGGCGACTGTATTCAGAATCTCAAATACATCTATAGATGGCCCTCTACCAGCCAATTTAAAGCGCTTTAATGGGAAATTCTTGATGCAAGCGCAGCCGGTGGTCTAAGTTGGAACTGCACTTTATCTTCGATATTAAAATTCAATTATCCTGCAAATGGGGCGCAAACTTCATTCGTATCGAATTTTGCTGAGACTTTTGCTGCGAGACTGGCCACCAAAACTGACCCTTCACCACCAATTTCAACTGTGAATTGATCTGGCCGAAATGCACTTTTACACACAGATTCAACGGTTGCTGCCATAGCATCTTGGATACTTGAAAATATGTCAGTACCCCATTTTGCAAGCCTTTTTCGGAAGTCCCCAGAGCTTGAGATTTGCGCCTTCTGAGCTTCGCTCAAAGGTACGCCATGAGGCTGCAATATCAACTCTGTAATCTCTCCCATTTTGTTGGAGAGCACATACGCATCTACTAGACCATTCGGTCTAGGCAAGCCTAACTTCTTAAGATCAACAGGGGCAACTGGGTCTTCAAACCACTGCCTTAACTGGCCTTCGCTAACACGGGGCTTCAGGAAATTTTCTCCAAACATCGCACCATCGCTGTAAACTTGGGGAGCCACCCGCAATATCTCTTCATTGGTCTTCGGCTCCTGCACCTCAAGACTCGCTACTCCAATAGGTTCGGAAAATCCAACTCCATATATGTTCATCCCGAGTTTCCCTCTGGCAATCATCTCGGACTGTATTTTCCTAAAGAAAGCTTCTTCATCTGTCTCAATCTTTGGTATTTCAAATATATTGTTTAACAATGCATCGTAATCCACTGGTCTGTTTGAAGAAAAATCTTTGAAGGCCTTCTTGTACCAATCTTTGCTTTTTGCGTGATCAGAGAAACCTGCGATTCCTTGTTCGGGAAAAGCCCCTCCGGACATAAAATTCTTTCCATCAGTCCCACGTAAGAAAAAACTACCGAAATTTTCAACTTTTATTCCAGAATCGTTTTGCCAGCTTGGGGAGGCTAGTTGAGAAATATGCTCGTCTGCCCCAATAGAATTCATGGACATAGAAAATGCTACAAGAAAAGCGAACCCACAAATAATGTTTCTCATTGATCTGCCCCCAATATTTACGTCCAATAATTTAGCCCACAAACTAGCACAACTCGCGTAGGGGGAAAATTGGAAAAATTCAGTATATAGTTGCATCAATTTGATAATTGTGGTGTGAAATTAAGTCACAGCATATCAAGTTGCTCGGCTGGATTCCGTCTAAATCGACCTAATTACATCCGTCCGCAACCGTTCTAAATGACGAAACAGGATGTTTGCTTTCCGTAGTTTGCAGAAACAAATCTGAACGCAAATGGTTATGGTTGCCGCGTAAATGCCGATTGCAGGGGTACGGACTTAACCGGGTTCATCTTGCGTTTGAACTGATCCAGCCCTGCGGTTTCTGACCCGCCAATACAAAGATGTGAGAAGCCGCGCCTGTTGAGTATTTCGCACATGGACAGATAGATGAACTCAATAACGCCCTTACCTTCGACCGCCAGTCCACATTGTGATGTGGCTGTTCGGTTGACTGGATCGGTTTCCTCCCATGTCATAAAGCCGACAGGGACGCCGTTCTTTTGAACCATCAAACCGTGAAGCGGTAATTCGGTATTCTCCATCAAGGAGAGAATGGCGTTGGTTGGTGCCACCAGATCATCAAGGGAATACCGTCTTCTGATACTCTCTGCCGCCCACTGATTGGTCAGGTTCTGGATTGCTGCTTTATCGCACTTCAAGTCGATCAAGGATGCGGTCAGATTGGCATCGCGGGCAAGGTTGATGCCGTGGCGAAAATTCCTGAACTGCCGTCCTTTGTGTTCGCTGACGGCTTTTGTTGAAAGGGTGTGAACTGGAAATAGCCAATCCAGCATTCCTTCCGGCGCAACTGTCATATGACCGGAAGCTTGCACCCATGCCAATAAAAGCTGATCTTGTTCGCTTATTCTGGCAAGCTGGACTTGCCCGCTGGAAATTCGCGTATCGTGAAGCGCCTGACTGAACAACTGTGCCGGTTCCCGCCCCATGGGTGGAAACAGCAACAAATGATCATTCTTATTGGGATGGCTGGCAACCACCATAAATGTGTCATCGGTTGAATAGAGCCAAAGGCCATTGCGTCCTGTCATGGCCAAATAAGACGCTGACTGCGAATAAGCGTCTGCCCTCGTTGTGCGTAACAAAGCGCGTTGCAGCATGCCAAGGTCGCTATCTTGCAATGGACGCAGGGATGGAAAGCGAGACGATTGCGCCTCTTCGGTAACGCGTTCAAATGTATCTTGTGCGATTGTCTGTTGGCGGGTTTGAGTGATCATGATGCGCTCTCCGCGTTAGAGAGAGGCGTTGCCCGCTTCCACAAGGCATAGAACATGGCGCGGAAGGTTTGCGCCATCAGACGGTCTTGCAGGATCGTCACCCGCTGTTGGGGTTCCCAGCTAATAATCGCCAGCTTGTCACCATATAAATGATGCGGTGCGGCGCTAAAGTCTTCTTCTGCTAATGATCTATGCCATTCGATGGGCGCGAGAAGATTGCTGTCGCCCTCCTCCACCAGTATTTTCTCGGTGATATTGGCATCTTGCAGCCGTTGGATATGCGCATGGACAAACTCTGTCAGGGTTTCATCTTCTTCTTCCGGCTCTGACAATCCGGCAATCAACACTTCACCGCCCCCGTCTTTGAGCGTGTGATAAATGTCATCCATCATATCCTTGACGGCAGAATCCCCCTCAAGAATGGAAACAAGACTGTCTTGCCATTCCACACCACCGTTTTTCGTGAAGGCAATTCCGGCCAGCTCGAATGCATGAACGATACGACGCATGGTGCGCGCCGCTGGTTTTGAAGCCCCGCCCTTTTCAAAGCTGATGATGGGATTGACGGTCAGTCCACTTCTTTGAGCCAGATCGGGTTGGCTCCAATTGAGCAAGGCTCGGGCAGCTCTACATTGTTCCGGTAATATTATTTGTGAATTCACAGCTTTATTCTTGTAGTTATTATTAAATCAAAATAAATATACTATATATCATAGTAAAAACGTAATGTTAATTATTTTTTAATAATTAATACGTATAAACACGTCTATTGATTACATAATCAATGTTTTTACTTAACCAATATTGAAAAGGGGAAAATTATGACTTCGATATTAAAAACAAGCCGGGCAGCTCTCGACCGGATAAAAACATGGGGCAACGCATCAGAACCGGTATCATTCGTCGAGGTCAAGGAACTGTACGACAATGCCTATGCAGCCATTGATGATTTGAACAAGCACAGCGTCCTGATCCGCAAAGCAGACCGCCTCAAACAGCGTTACATCAACCAACTGCAAGACAATCATCAGAGATTGGCAGGTGCCCTATGAGTGTGAAAATCAGAATGATCCATCTTCGTGATCCCGATGATCTGTTTGGACGAGAGAGCACAGAGCAAGAGATTTCGGCAAATCTCGTGACTGCGGAAGACATCGCAGCAGAAAGCCGCGCTAATGAGATTCTGGCAAAAATTCTTGACATCCGCCGCATGCTGCCACGCTCACAATTCCTGAACCAGATGATTGAGCGGACTGCCTTTCAGGACTTCAACACATTGCTGGATGAAGTGATTGAGGATTTTAAGCAGGCCTTCAGAAACCAGCAGACGCATAAAGGGGATAAGGTGACATGAGCAAGTCCAAAAAAGACCAAACACCTGTCGGCTATTCCAGTTCTGCCGGATTGAGTGCGAATATAGGCCAGCTTTGCAGCAGCATCAGAACGCTTGAGGCGGAGAAAATGGCCAAGCTTCTCACCAGACTAACAGCTATTGAGGCTCTGGTGTTTGAGGCAGAAAAGAAATAGCTGAAACCTGATACAACAGATTAGCGGGTGCTTGCCTGTGCGGGTATTTCGCTAATCTTGTTTGAGCGAGATTATTGGCCAAGGCCGGGTGTTACCGGGGCTTGCGCTGGCGCAACAGTAGAGATGGCTACATCTCTTGCTGTCGCCATAAAATCGGATGTCAGGCTTGTTTCCTGTGTCGGCTCGTAATCCGGCAACTGACGCTGAACGGCTGGGGGCATACGACCATCGAGATCCGCTTCCAGCTCCGCCAGTTCATCCTCTGTTATTTCGCCGGAACTGGCGTGTTCACGTACAGCATCCAGCTTTTCCTGATATTGGAATATTTCCTGACGTTCTATTTTGAGTTCACCTAACGTGCTTACAGATGCGTCAAAGCTTTCCCAAGTTGGTGCTTGATCAGATATTGATTCCGGATCGACGACTAATTGGTCAAGTTCGTTCCCATGCTCATCGAATACTCTTCTGCCGTCTTCGGTTTTGAAGACACGGCGACCATCTTCTAATTTATGCGCGCGGCTTAACATGTCGTCGATCTCAGCCTGAACAGCATCCAATGCCTCCTGATTTTCCATCAGGGCTCGCACTGTCGCTTCATCATAAGTATCAAGCTTTCGATTGAAGGCTTCGATCTGCGCTTCGGTGGCTATGGTGGCAGCAATAGCGAGGTCAATAAAGGTGTCTTCTGCACGCTCCTCCATCTCCTCGCGCTTTTGCCTTTGTTCTTTCGAAGCGATGAACCACTTTCTGCGCATGGCCTCAACTTGCTCGGGCGAGCCTGGCTTGCGGCTTGATGTGTGAAAATGGCTCAAGGCTGTCTGCATTTACTCTCCACAATCTCTTTTGATAAGAACGTATAATAGTCCATTGGCTTGCCTATTCAGATGCTTGCCAAGCCATGTTTGGATGCGCCGCTGCTGCGGTTTTCCACCCTTGTAATACCAGTTGTAGATACAATTCATCCCGGCTTGATCCGGTTTATCTTTTATCCAGCGAGCTTGCGCAAGCCCATCAACAAATCCAGAAAAGTATCCTGCCTGCTGGTCAGTATTCATTTTGTTGAGGACATCATCTGCCGTTAATGCATAAGCCTCTTTTTTATATAAGCCGTTGAACATAATAGCTAAAATTATAGCAGCGAATAGTGAAGATTTACTTAAAGTTAACGAAGTCCTACCCAACATAAGTCATGACTTTTGCGCAAATTTGCATCACGACCTGAGAGTTTGATAAACTGGTATGTGAAATGCATAAAAATCAACAGGTTAGGAAATTTAGGCAAAAGCCAAAGAGCGGACATTATTCGGATCACGAAAGGGATGACTTGTGTAGCAATAAACACAACAAAAGTGAATCCCCAGGAAGGTTCGGTCCAGCATGAAAATCGGTTATGTCCGCGTCAGCACAGAAGAACAGATCACAGACCGTCAGTTTGTCCAGCTCGTGGATATTTGCGACAAGGTGTTGGCAGAAAAGAAAAGCGCCAAGAATACAGATCGTCCCGTTTATCAACGCGTCATGAATATGCTGAAGGAAGGCGATACGCTGGTGATCATGTCCATAGACCGGGCGTTTCGCAACACGATGGATGCGCTTGGGGAGGAGAAGAAACTGCGGGAACGCGGGATATTCTTCCAGATCCTCAATCTGGCCGTTGATACATCAAACGCCGATGGCAGGCTGGCCTTTACCGTAGTGGCCGCTGTTGCACAGCATGAGCGTGAACGAAACGCGGAACGGGTCAAACAGGGTCAGGCGGTTGCCAAAGCTAAGGGTCAACATATCGGCAGGCCGCCCGTCATGTCGCCGCGCCAAATCCGCATTGCCAAAGAGAAGATCGACAGAGGTGAAGCGACTATTGAGGAAATCGCGGCACTGAACGGCATCCATCCGTGGACGGTCACGCGCAGCATTAAGCGGCTGGAGAAAGTATGACACTTTCATACTATTTATGATAGACTGGTATGAAAGGAGAAATTCAATGTCAGGAACGGATAGACGCACAGTCAGTCTCACCTCTGAAAACGCCGCTTTCATTGATGGCAAGGTCAAATCAGGTGGCTATGCGAATGCCAGTGAGGTTGTGCGTGCGGGGCTACGGGCTTTGCAGGAGCGTGATGAAGCGGTTGAACGCTGGCTATTGCGCGAGGTTGCTCCGACTTATGATGCGGTAAAATCCGGTGAGATGAAGACGTATCCGGTTGGTGATGTTCTGGACGATATCCGCAACCGTCACAAGGTAAAGAACTGACCCTTCATGAGACGGCGTATTGTCGAGATATCAGAAGCGGCCAGACAGGACATAGCCGGCATCTACGATTGGATTGCTACGGCTGGCAGTCCTCAAGATGGTTTGGGCTATGTTGAGCGTATCGTGGCCTTTTGCGAGGGATTTGATCTGGCCAGCGAGCGTGGCTCGTTGCGTGAGGATATCAGACCTGGCCTTCGCATCGTCGGGTTTGAGCGAAACGCCACCATCGCCTTCATGGTCGAAGATGAGCGTGTTATTATTCTGCGTGTCTTTTATGGCGGGCAGAATTGGGAAGATGCGATGGCGTAGCGTGCAAAGCCGCCTGCACCAAGAACGCCGAACACTGTCAGTATTCGGCGCTTTTGGTCTCCATCTTATGCCGCATAGGTCTTTTTGAGCGATTTCCAGTGCTCAACGGTACGTATACCGCTATTCTTGGTATAGGCTTTCATCGGGAAGTTCATATAGCGCGGTTGCCAATCCCTTTTCGCCTTACCCTTGCGCGTTCCATTGAGACAATTTTGAATAACCTGTTTTTGCACTTTGGCTGTTGAGGTGATGTGCGCGTCTGCGGTGATCTTTCCTGCCGCTTCCTTCACCATGGCATTAATAGCGCTCTTGTCACGCAAGAGATTGAAATAAGTTTCATCGGGCTTCCAGTAGTCCGCCATATTGACATTGAAGCGATTGCCAAGCACTTCCACCAAACCAGAACCAGAATCCAGTGTTTCGGCAATCACAAAAGTGAGGATTAGCGATACGCTGGCATCGTCGAGTTCGAGAAGCTTGGCGAACACATCATGGATATAATGACGCTTGTCCCAATCGCCTTTGCGGGGAACAAAGGTTTCATTGTTATGGTTTCTGATACCAAGCAAAGAGAAGACACGCTCTCTTTCTTCCGCGAATGCGGCTTCGGCCTTATTATCGGCAAGGCTGTCTTTGATGGCATCACTGCTGGCTTTTTGCGGGTCGGCTGTGGCGTTGAGTAAGCCGCCCCCTGCTATGATCTGTGCGGTTGCCAAACGAAGCGCCACGCCTTGGTGCGATAGCAATTCACAGCGCACCACCGCATGTCGATGGAGGCTCAGATAGTTTAGCATCGGGTTTGAGAGTTCGGGCTTGGCTTTGATCTCATCACTACCTTCCCCGTCTGCCTTCTCGGATGTGTCTGGGGCTTTCCGTCTGGCTTTTGCTTCCTTGCGGGATAACTGCCCTTCATAAAACGTCACTTCACCATTATGGGCAGTCGCAATATAGACCTTGCCACCATCTTGCCTTTCGGCATCGACATAATCATAGGACGGGAAGTACTCACCGCGTTCCAGAATAATAACATCCTGCCAACCATCGACCAGATAGGTTTCCCTTGCTTGTGCAATTGCGGTGTTTTGTAATTCCCAGAATTGTTCAGGGTCATCAAAATAGCTTTCCTCCCCAAACAGGTCGGAAACGATGCCACCGTTATAGTCCTCCACATCAAACAAGGCGGCACTGGTCGCAATCTGCTCCCCGCCAAATAGCCAATCTTTCAAACGATAGCCTTCGGGTGCACCTTCATCACTGCGCCATAATCCCAGCCATGCTTTTTGTTGTTTCTTGGTCGCCATGGTGAGAATACGAACGGTTTGGGCGTGTATTTCTTGCTTGCGGTAGAGCGTCAAAATTGGTGATAACAGATTGGCAATTGCCAATCGTTGTTTAACCAATCGCTCCGTCACACCGAATTGTGCGGCGATATCGTCAATCTCTTGCCCTTGCTTCACCAAAGCGGCGAAGGCTTTGAACTGGTCGATTTCGTCCATCGGCAGGCGGGCAATATTCTCTGCCAAGGATGCTTCAATCGCCTTGGCATCCTCCTCATCATCCATGATGATACAGGGCACAAGCGTCACATCCTGATTGTCTTCTTCTGTCGCCAGTTTGAGCGCGGCATGATAGCGGCGCTGTCCAGCCACCACCTCATACCCTTCACAGTTCGGGCGCACCAACAATGGTTGGACAATGCCAAGCGAGCGAATGGATGGCACAAGGTCATCGACGGACTTTGCGCCTTGCTTGCGAACATTCAGCGGGGTTGTTTTGAGGTGATCGAGTTCAATATGTTGCAGTTGCATTTTTAAAATTCCTTTCTTTAAAATCAGTGCGAAATTGCACCAGCGAACGGTCTTCGCAGGCCGCTCTATGGTGAAATCGGCTCACGGCAATATTCATCGGCAAGCATGAGTTTAAGAACGCGTGTGGTGATGTTAGGATTAGACGGATCAGTGCTTTTCCCGCCCGTATCCGTATCAAGATATTCAATCTTCCAGATCAGGCGGTGTGCGCCAATGGCGAAAGCCCCGAAGTCACGTTCGTCAAACGGGTCTGTATGACCTGATAAACTCTTGGCATCACGGACAAGCTGAAAAGCGCACATTTGCGTATAGGTATTGAGCGCATCAATACCCGCTGTTGTTTCCACACGTCCGCCTTTGAGAGAACGGCGGAAGGCATCATTCATTGCGCCAATCTTGCGGTAGTAACTTTCGAAGTCGCTCATTATGACGCTCTGTAGATAAGGTGTTCACCCGCGATAGTGGTTTCCGTGTATTCCACACTCAGGTCACGGGCGATTGCGTCATAATCTATGTAGAATTGCAGGTTTTCGGGGATATCGCCGTAGAGTCCTTCTTCGACAAATTGCTCTGCCAACGCCTTCATGGTGCTGACACAATAAATATCAATACCGTAATGGTCAGGGTCATTTTGCGGGTCAAAATCGTACCCAAGCTCATCAAGGGCAATGATAGTGTTGATTTTTTCCCAAAGCTCCCAAGCATCCACGCATTCAAGAAAGTCCTTAAAATTGGCCTGACTTAATCCAATGGCTTTAGCGAGGTGATTATCTTCCGTTTCACCGTCAATGAATTGTATTTCAAATTCTTCAACTGATTGACCAAAGCGGTCTTTGCAGGTTGCGGCCTTGCGGTCATATTCCTCACCATCATGAAAATAAAACCCCTGTGCCTCAATGTTGTAGGGTTGTGCATATAAAACTGTTCCCATCTTTCCCGTCCTTTCTCGGTGTTTGGGGTTTCCGACATCGGAGGAAACACGCGCTCCAACCCTTGCCGCACCCACCACCCCCCGCCGCATTTTTCCGGCCCGGGAGGGGGCGGATAAGAAAGTCGGGATTTTCAGCCACGGTTCTGAAATCAAGATCGCAACCACGTCCGTCTTGATTTCACGGTTCTGGCTGAGAGAAATTTTGACTTTCCGCCCCCTGCCGCGCGGGAAAAATCAATAAAAAAGCCGCCCTCGATTGATCGGGGGCGACTGTGTTGATCTGTCAGGGATGGAAGCCGAATGGCCAAGACCGCTTGTGGGCTTGGTTCACGACAGCTCGACCCGGCTTTCATTTATGAAAAGGCCGGGGACAGGATTCAAGAAGCGCTACTCCGAAGCGAGAGTGTCTGAACAACAAGTAACGTCGATAAACAAACGACGCTCTTGGATGAACAGCACCTGTGACATTGGTACGATAGCCAGTAGAGGTAGTCGCAGACTACAGGGCATGGATGGGCGGGGAGCGGACCTCTACCGCGGGTGCGAGATCCGAGACGCCTCCAATCGAAGCAGACATTCGAGAGAGCTCGAAACGCGTCCTGCGAGTAGTAGGCCCGTCGGTCGGGGAGCGGACATATTTTTGTATTCAGCAGTCTAATACAACGTGCTGATTGCACGGCATAACCACCAGCCCATCACTGTGATAAAAGCCGGAAGAATCTTATTCTCGGCGGTCTGAAGTTGGGGCTCGCTGCAGATTCAGTTTGTCAAACTCAGCTTGCCGCATAATTACTTCTTTCGCAAACTTGACCATATCTGTGATCACCCGAGCGTAAAGTATGAGCTCACCGTCATGTGCCTTTTCTAGACCGCATCCTGCAGCTTTTGCGCAGGCCAGTAGCAAAGGAACCTGGTCCTTATTTGCAAACAACACGACAAGGGCATGCTCTTCATGATGATTAGTATCCAGAAGACCACCACTACAACTTGAGAAAGTGAAGAAACCTGCGGCTGAAAGGGCAATTACACTTGCTGCAATGCCTACGTCGAGACCAGATATTTCACAATCTTCGCAACGCTCGTCGTCAATTTGCTCAAGCTCCCCATGCGGATCTTGAGCAGTTTCTATTCTTTGCAGAAATTCTTGCTCTTGTTCCAAAACGAGTCGAGCGTCGGCCCATGGCCAGCCTTGATAATTAGCGAAACTATGGTTTCCACCAAAGTATCCTGATTCATCTGCTGCCTCCAGTTCATCACGTTCTGGCTGTAAATCATATGCGTCAGGGACATCTCGTACGATTTCAATATCGGAACATCGAAAGATAGATTGTCTCTCCATTACTATCTCCTTTGTCGTTCAGAACCGCTTCTAGCCTTGAAATCTTGATCAATACAGAAACAAGCGCAGCACATGGATCCCGTCTTTCGACAACTTTTCTATGACGAAATAAACTCAAGTCCAACGCGCGTAAGATTGCTTCCGAGTTTCTGGTTTAGATTTAGCGCATATTCGTAGCGAAGCTGCCATTTGACTTCGGCTTGGAGGCTCTTGATCTCCAGATCTCTATGGGTGGAAGAAACCCAACTCAACTCCAATGTGCGAACCTTTTTGCCATCTACCTGATCGAAATTTCCCGCGTTCTTTGCCATAAATAGCCGCCAGTGCGGTTGTTTCGCACGGTCTGCATTCTCTTCGCCAAGCTTTCCATAAATACTGCGAACGAGAATTTCCCCCCTATCTTCAAGGAAGACGAATTCATTAGAGTTCACCTGATCAGCATTGAGTTGCTCTTGACCGAAACCGCCTTCCAGTCTGACGGCCATGAAAGCCTTTGCCGTGTTGCCATTTTCATCCGCTGAGCCTGGCTCTAAACCCACTTTTCGTTGGCCTGGCACCATGTCACAAGCAGGTGAAACACAAACCCAATACTCAGGTGGCTGATTAGTTTTTTTGGTAATGGTGAAAATGTGACCAGAGGTCAGATATGTCCCAGTGGCGGGTTTACTCGAAATATATGAGTTATAATGACATTCAGATGCTTCACACTCTTCTTTAGAAAAAACGCCATAGTGAGACAGTAAATTCTCGCCATTCTGGTCTGCTGCCAGAAGCCTCATGCCGAAGTCAACCACCGGTGCATTAGAGCGATCAAGGAGGCCTTCATGGTACCGATTAATCTGGTCACTGAGAGTTGCTCTTTTATCGGCCTCGCTTTTTTGTTCTTTTAGATGTTCAAAGAATTTTCGGAAAACCTGCCTTTTGCTTAGCAGATCATCTTCAACAGATACGCCCTGTCTATCAAGTTCAGCACGAAGACGTGTCGAAATAAGTCTGGATGGTGTCGGCTTCCATTGCTCTATTGCGTCTTGCAATACTTTGACGAGGTCATCTGCCTGAGACTTCTTTGCAAACGCTATGAAACCGCGATCAGAGCGTATCCAGAATACGCCATCTTCATGTCGTTGATCGCACCAATCCAGTGCATCATGAGGCGAACGGGAAAACTTGGGGGCTAATTTGTCCTGCCAACGCTTCAGCGCAAAAACCGCAAAATGGAAGGGTTCATTTTCCTCTGACAGTCCTTTTGATTTCGCCCAAACTTCAAATGGGCTGAACAATCCAGATCGATTAATTGTTCCCATGTCCATTTTATTGCTTGATGAGTGCTTATAGCAATAGAGGAACTGTTGGATGCCAATCAATTGTTCAAGCTCGCGATTAAAGTCTTCTATGGCGTCTTCGTCTTCCTCCTCTTTCCAGCTGCTGATGAGCCTTTCATAAATCCGCTGACCTCTTGCTACGAGGGGATCAGGGAAGCTTTTTTCTTCATGCAGTAGCCCGATTAACATCTGCTCGAAAGGTTCAGCCAAATCCTCAATGGCAGTGTGTACAGCTATCAAGTTATAGTGGGGATTTTCGAGCATTTGGCGTGCGATTTCAATTGCCTTGTCACCGCCGCCTTCAGCACCGTCTAGTTGATAGTCCAATACAAGCATATCGGAATGGTAGAGATGAGCGGCCAGTTGTTCGAACTGATCGTTTTCCTCAGTAGGCACCAGTTTGAGGTCATCATTACAGGCTTGTGCTGAAACACCATCATGCATGTCAACAATCATATTTGGCTTGCGGTTCTTAAACGCCTGTACCATTCGCCTGATACGGTCTTTATTAGTTAGCCATTTGGCGTGCTGCTTGTTATCTCCTTGATCACCCAAGATTTTGTTCCAAGTCGGGTATTCATCATCAATAATCAGAACGGAACGAATTGGATCGATGAAGGCTTCTCGAACAAGATCTGAATAGGACATCGTTATTACATATTCTCAAAATTGGAAAAGGTTACTGCGAAATTGGCGCCGTCAAGTGGCATTGAGGTTGCATCTGCCACATAGTCAATGGAGTGACCACCTGCTCTCAGGTTGGCTCGACAAAGATAGAGTCCGACACCACGCCCACCTCTGGACTTTCTGGTAAAGAAGAGCTGAAACAAGCGCTTAACATCATGGGCCTCAATGCCAGGGCCATTATCAGACACGATGGCCTTGCCGTCGATTAGGTCCAGCCGAATTTCTTTATTTTCTTTTTCGGTAACGAATAGCCAATATTGACTATTATTCACGAGGTTGATGAACACCGGAAATAGGCGGGCGGGTTGGTCATAAACCTTTATGTTTTTGAAAGTTTCAGAAGCTGAGAACTTAATATGTCTTTTCCTCAACAACTCCTCAAAGAAGTTCCGCAGATAATCAAACAACTCTTCGCCAGAAATGTTTCTAAATGTTCTTTGTCCAGACACCTTCAAAGGGGCAAGGAAATTGAGTTGCTTGGAAACCCCTTCATAGCCATTACGGATAGAATCAGCTGCTTGTGATTTGCGCACTTCTTCTGGAAGGTTCGCAAGTCCTCTCGACATCATATTGTCATAAGCGTGAAGCTCGTGGCCAAGTATTTCAACAGCAACACCGAGCTGGGCCAACTCATTCAAACGCTCTACTTCGGCTCTTAAATCCTCGCTCTCCGCAACCCCATGCAAGGCAACATTTTCAAGGTCAATACTTTCCTTCAGTGCGTCTAACGAAGAGATGTAGCTTTCAAATATCTCTGTATCTTCTTGCATAAACTCCGCATGCCATACTTCTAGCTTCTTGGTTGCAACCGCAAGCGTTTCGCGACCTTCTTGAACAAGATGCAATAGCAAATCGGCTTGCTTATCAAACTCAGTGGCTCTTTCTGCTCTGATCTTTGAAATTCGAGCGCGTTCACCGTCGAGAAGCGTGTCTACTTTCTGCTTCCAAATACCAAAGTTTCGCGAAGATTGCGTTTTCAATCGTTTGATTTGCTTATCAAGTAACTCTGCTGGCTTCGCAGGAGCGTCTCGCTCGATCCACTCAGAAATTCTAACTGAAAGCCTTTCTGCCAGTCCAGTCGCTTCCGCTATAGAGTGTTGATATGCCTGATAATCCCGGTCTTCTTTCCGAGTTGTTTTTGCTGGTATGCCGCTTCGAATCTTTATTCTTGCAATTGTCCGGCGAGCATTTTCAAGCTTCTCCTGCGCTGACTGAATATCACTCGATGCACTGGCCTTCGCTTGCTTAAGGTGCTGTCGTATTTCTTCAATTAGTTGCGGTAATAGCTTATTTGCAGCGTCCAAATTTTTCCCGAATTCTTTTTTCTGTTTAGCCTTCAGCTTTTCAGCATCTAGCTCTGCCTTCTCCTTAGCTTTCTTCTCAAGATTCTCGTTTTGGATAGTTTTTAGCTCAGATGTACGAATTTCGGACGCGCTTCCAAAATAATCCCTCGCCGCTGTCATCAAAATGTTTTCGACAAGTTTTTTAAGGGTTTTAGCGCTCGTATTATCAATGAAACCTTCTCTTCCAGCCTTGTCTTTCAAGTTAGGATTTAGTGAGCGGCTTAATCCTAACCTGCCAAACATTCTGCGCTTGTTCCAGAACTCTCGCCCAGCGTTAAGACTTCGTCGCTGTTCTATTTCAAAGAAATCGTTGTCTTCTCGTCCGTATGGTAGGACACGGAGACCATCTCTATAGATATAAAATCCTGAGTAACGTAAGGCTAGTTCCTCGAAAAACGCGAATTGTTCATCACTGAGTGTTGAGCTATTTAGAACCCTATCGTAGGTTCCTATATAGATGTCACAAGGTCCTAATTTAGAATCTGATCGTTTGGGGATATGCAAATCTTTAGGCGGAAATATCTTGTAAGTATAGTCACCCACTCTCCACTTTCCAAAAACCTTAACACAACCGCTGAAGACTCCATGTTCATCTATTGTGCCATAAAAAACGTGCTCTAGCTCATTAATAATTTTACGGTCAAAGGGTGTTTTCTCATCAACCTCAGCTCTACGCCGATTAGCTTCAACAATATCCATAGAAGGGGAAAAATCAACATTAACGGCATTGACTTCCTTTGAAATTAGTGGGCTATCGCCTTTATCAAAATAGGGATCCACAAAAGCTGCTAATGTTTGAAAGAATCTATCCTTGATATATCCCTGCGTGCTTGAGGTATTCCCGTCCTGCAAATAGACGTGGAAATCTTCGTTTATCTCAGAAACGAGCATGATCGTGCCGTGGTCCGACTGATTGTTCCACAGGGGCCATGCATCGGCATGACGCTCCTCGAAACCAGCATCGACAATAGATTGCGCTATTCTTTCTGAAGGCGCTAACCATTTTTTATTGTCAAACAGGTCCATTTTATCGTTGAAAGAGAGCCAATCCTCATGGGCACCTTTGTCAAATTCAGTCCATGCATTCTGGATCCGGGCGTTTCTTGCGTCATCGCCTGATGTTCCCCAAACATTCTCCATCAAGCTTTCGACGAGCAAAGGAACTTCTTCGAACAACAACCCTTTGTTAGCCACAGTAGTTACAGGAATCTGGATATCGGAAAGGAGCAGATATGGATTTTCGAACAAGCGCCAATCAATCATGGCGATGACAAACTCATCATTCTGTCGTTTGGAGATTAAAAGCATGATCGGGCCCAAATGGGCGGAAGAAAGCCGACCAATGCCCTTTTGTCCCTGTTTGGATCGACGCGGTAACCCAAATCTATCGGCTATAGGTGTCTCAGAAGAATGCATTTTGCTTTCGGTACCAACTACCAACCACTTCTCGACGAACTCGTCATAGTTCATCCCATGGCCATCATCGGCAATTGCTACAACAGGCTTTTCACCGTCATACAGCGTTACGTTAACGCCAGTTGAATAAGCGTCGTAGGCATTCTTCCATAATTCGGAAATAGCAGTGGGAACATCAGCAATTTGCTCCCTTCCCAGGTGATCAAGGGTTCTAGCGCGGGTCTTGAAAGTCAGAGAGTTGATCATTGGCTGGATCTTTAAGCTGCGTCGCTGACAACAGAGCAACTTTTTTCCTGCTCTGCAATCAAAGATTTAATATGCTTTACTAATACCATCCCCAACTTCACAGGAACGGCATTGCCAATCTGCGCTCCTGCGGCGATGAGCCCTCCATGAAAGACAAACTCATCAGGGAATGTTTGAATTCTGGCAGCGTGTCTGATGGTTATTCCGTGATGCTCAGTAGGGTGAACGAATCGTCCTTTTGATGGATTGATACATGCCGTCGTCATTGTTGGCGCTGGCTCGCTGGGATTTATTCTCCCGTACACATCTTTATGCCCGTCGTGATTCTCATGGCATGGAAGGATTCTTCCGGAATCTTTTCTAGACCCGCCGTTCAATGGTGTTCGTTTGAAAGCTTCAATCAACTCCGGGCCATGATTCATGTGACGATCATTGGGGTCATCTGGAACGGCTTCAATGAACACAGTCGAACACGGAACCCAAGGAAGCAAGTTCTCATCTTCGGTTCGTGCTTTTTCGCTTCCGTGCGATGGTGCCGGTGGCCATTGGAAAGCGCCAAGATCTAATCCCTCATCCACACCAAGAATAAAGACCCTCTTCCGTCGCTGTGGTACACCATAGTCTCGCGCATCGAGCGTCACTGGGTCGAAAAGCCGATATCCCGCTTTGAGACCTTGTTCATAAAACTTGCCTAGATAATTCTTGTGGCGGCTCCAAAGAATTCCCGGAACGTTTTCCATCAGGAAAGCTTTTGGGCGCAAAGCTCTTACAAAATCAAAATAGGCGTAGACGAGCCCATTTCTTGGGTCATCGACACCTGCGTTATTAATTCTATGGGTCGAAAAGCCTTGGCAAGGAGGACCACCCAAAAGAAGATCACATTGGCCAGGTTCACTAAAATGCTTCTCGCGGATTTTATCGGCAGAGAGCGTCAAAATATCTTCTGAATACAGGCATGGCGCATCGCTGCGGTTACCCACACCAAAATACTGCCTATAGCTTTCTGAAGCGTGGCGATTATTCTCAATTGCGAATGCAATTTTTGCGCCGCAAGCATGTGCAGCGAGAGAGAATCCGCCAGCTCCCGAAAACAAATCTGCAACCAAGAATTCTCGCTCTGAGTCATCTTGGGCACACGCCGAATCAATCATGTTCCACATCTTTTGCATTTAAGTTGCATCAGGATATAGATACTAGGCTGTGTTGACAAAAGGGTTTGCAAATCAGTCTTTATTTGATTCAAGGATTCTTTTACGAAGGTATCCTTGTCCGAAGTTCAACATCGCTGGGATCTAAATGATTTTCTAAGCCGAAGCGAACTGACACCTCGTTCGCACTGCCGACGCCAGTCATTGACGCCATCGCATATGCAGCGAATGTCCGCTATTTGATAAACACGACGCATTATCGAACAGCAGGAATGGGCCGGAAGCAGCATAGCACTTGGTAGACTTGCCGTTTCGGATAGAAGCTCGCGCAGAAACAAACTCTTAAAGCATCACAGCCAATTCAGGTTAAAGGCGTGGTGTTTTAGCCACGAGATACAGCTCAAGGAAAAACAATCAACAGCTTCAGAATGGTCATTGTTCCAACCTCATAATTGCTAAGAGTTTTCCCATGCTACCAAAAGATTCACAACCGGAAGAGATCAAGATTTTTGTCTTTGATTGGGAACCGAAGGGGCCTAGGTGGTGATCCAGTCGCTTGACCCGAACCATTTGAATGTAGAATTCGCTCCTGTTTCTTCCTCATGCCTAGACTGCGATCCAGGTCTGCTGAGAAGAGTCCTTGCATAGCCAAGTGACGCGGGCCAGATGATACGGTTGGCGTCAGCCTGGCAATGAAGGTAAGGCCTTAATAAGAAAAGAGGAGCAATAAATGCTCCTCTTGGGTTCAAGTTTATCAGCTAGGGTTATCGTCGAGACGACACCGGCCCAGACGGACTTCCCCGATAGCTACTCGTGCTACTCTCATAATTCGTTGGATCTTTCCATGTCCATGCAGATGCGATGCTCGTGGAAACAGCTTCAGGCAGCCGCGACCCGGTAATACCGTCGGCAGACCGGCCATCATTCGGGCTATGAGAAGCCATGGCAGAGATTAACTGCTGCAACCTGCCATGTGTCAGCTCACGATACCCTGTTTCAAATTTAGCCACTCTGTTGCCAGAACTGGAGAAGTAATCCTCAAACAACATGTCATCATCAGTGCCAATGATCGAAACGCGAAGATCATCACTTTCCTTTTCAAACCATAGATCTTCGGCACGAATGTCATTGGAAAACCGAACAATGTCAGCGGCGGCATTGACCCTGTTTTCTACCCGGAGCGTGTCATGACCATCACCAACACCAAACCGGATTTCATCAACACCGTGTCCTCGAATAATAAGATCGTCACCCAATGATCCGTTTATAACGTCATCATGGGCACCACCCGTTAGCGTATCATCGCCAATACCGCCAAACAGCCGGTCTTTGCCATTGCCTCCAGTAAGCCTGTCATCACCAGAGTTGCCATGGATGGTATCATCACCATCATCGCCATTTACTGTGTCATCGCCGTCACCAGCAAAGATGGCATCATGACCAGCACCGCCTCTCAGCGTATCTCGACCATCCAGAGCGATAATCCGGTCATCGCCAGATCCTCCAGACAGTGTATCATTCTTGTTGGATCCCTCGATCCAGTCTGCACGACTGGATCCGGTGACCGATCCACCATTCGTATTGGCAGCATAGGCATTGTCAATATCACTAAGCCTGAGCGCCAAACCATCAGTAAATTCGAGCCACTCAATACGGTTTGCTGCTTGGTTCCAATTTGACACTTTTATCCGATTGTCGCGTTGAGATGGTTTGACATCTGGCTGCTCGTTATCCCGGAGCGCTACGAAGAGATCATTCCCTACGCGTTCCAAAGCAACATGCTGCAGCGAGATGCCTGGGCCAAATACAATCGTGTCTTCGGAACCACCAGCATCGCTAATGGTATCAGCACCATCTCCAAAGTTGAAAACGTAAACATCATTACCGCCAGCATCCGTAATGCTGTCGTTGCCACGACCACCAACATAGATGTCACGCGAAGTTCCACCACTTATGTTGTCGTTGCCAAGATCACCGTCAAACCAGCTCGCTTGTGTCGCACTCAGAGTATCGTTGCCAGTCCCCCCGGTTTTGCTACCCTTCAGAGTGCTGATATCAGCGGCATAGCCATTAGCAAACAAAACCTCCTCAATGGAGTTTGTTGCATTGGTAAACTTGCTGATCGTGACTGTGTGATCGGGCTGATCGTTTTGCCCGTAAGGCAGAATTGAGAATTTCAGGTCACCGGAAGATGCATTGATATCAACCTTGAGGTCTGAGAACCAGATGCCTTGGCCAAACTGAAGCTGGTCCTGCCCTGATGTATCAAAAATAGTGTCATGATCTTCATTTCGGCCGATAAGATACACATCGTCTCCGGAGCCGCCACGCAGTATATCGTCACCACGTTCACCTCCGATCAGGTCGCGCCCCGCACGTCCTTCAATCGTATCATTGCCGTCATCGCCCGTAAGATAGTCGTCACCATTACCACCATCTACAAGGTCATCACCATCACCACCGAATAGGCGGTCATTCCCATCATAACCGCGAATTTTGTCGTCCCCATCAGCGCCAATGAACAGGTTTGCATCAGAAGATCCATTGATCGTATCATTTCCGTTGCCACCGACGTAAATACCGCGTCGATTGCTGACAGAGTCATTGTTAGCCGAACCAACACTGAATGTTCTGCCTTGATCTCCGGCAAAGCTGATGATGTTGATCGAGGAGTGGTCTGCAAACGTCAGGCGTTCAATAGAATGGGGATTGACCTCCTGGCCCTGATGATTTTCGCGTAGCGCCCAGTCCTTGATACGGACACGGTTCTCCATAGACCGTGCTGACGTCGACAGAGGGTTATCATCTTCAATTCCGATGATCAGATCATTTCCATCCACCTCAAAGGCAAGGTCGTCCAGTTCGATGCCCCGACCGAATAAGATCGTATCCCCGATGTGGTCTCCGTCAGGGTCGTGGTTATAGGTGACCGACGATGTAGCCGTCGTCCAGGTTTCTTTGTCCTCAGCGGCCCCTATCGATTGGGTAACAACACTTGAAGTGGCCGTATAATCAATGTTGTCACTGCGCAGGTCGTAAATCTCATCTACACCGCCATCCTTGCGGATAAAGTACAGATCATCGCCTTTGCCGCCATGCAGTTTGTCATTGCCTTCACCGCCAGCAAGAATATCGTCTCCGTCGCCGCCAAAAAGGTCATCATGACCTTCGTCGCCGAAGAGTGTATCGTGATCATCCCCGCCCCAGATGTCATCGTTTCCAGCGCCACCACGCAGCAAATCCTGGCCTTCATGGCCATATAACCGGTCATTACCATCACCGCCAATCGCGGTATCATCACCTTCACCGCCGGACAAGATATCTTTACCATCTCCCCCTTCCAGATGGTCGTGCCCCCCTTCCCCTTTAAGAGTGTCGTCTCCCCCGGAACCAAAGGCGATATCGTTACCTGCGCCCAGGATAATACGGTCTTTCTCATTTCCTGCGCGAATATACTGATCACCAGAATTGCCGGAATAATCATGCAACCTGCGTGTATCACCGGAATTCAGCTGTGACAAATAACCGGTTATATCCGTTCTTACACCATCAGCTGTTTCAACCCATTCAATCCGGTCTTTTTCATTGGTCCAGTTCTTGAGCACAATGCGATCAGCAAGTTTGGTGGGGTCTGTTGCAGGTTGGGCTGGGTTGACAATACCCGCAACAATATCATTACCCACGCGTTTAAAGAGCAAATCGGATATATCAATACCTGGTCCAAGAAGAATCGTATCCTGACCACCGTCAACATGATCTGTACGCGTTTTGGTCACATTACGAGACCCCACAAAAGTGGTTGGCCCAAAAACACCGTTTGCTGTGTATGTGTATGTTTCTCTTTCAACATAGGATTCGGTGACTTCATGATGATCTGTGATCGTCTCAACACCAGACCCTTTGCCGAAGACATAGACATCATCACCTCCGCCCCCATTCAGACGATCCGAACCGCCGCGGCCATCCAGAAGATCGTCATCCTTAGAGCCATTCAGGGTATTATTGCCTGAATTCCCCAAAACACGTTTGTGGTTTGTGTATGCATTTGCAGATGCCAGAGATTCGGACGGTGTCGGAAGAGAAATGGACTGCGATGTGTATCCGTTAGATATCTGTTCAATGCGTGACAGATCAAACACGGTCCCATCGCCAAAGCTGATATATTCGATCTTTTTGTTTGAGTTGACCCAGTCTTTGATCCGTATCTCATCATCACCGAAAGCACCGGTTTCATCATCTACGATACGTAATCGCAGGTCGCCACCATTGACAATGTCGATATGAACATCTTCGGCATCAATGCCATATCCGAAAGCTAATCGATCAACACCACCTTCAACGGACACAGCCTCATCGATTTCATCACGCCCATCACCACGAAGGTAAATGTAGAGATCATTCCCCTTGCCTCCAGACAACTTGTCCGCGCCCTGATCCCCGCGCAGGATATCATCCCCGGTTCCTGTGGTCAGAATGTCATTACCACCACGACCACGCAGGACGGAACCGTCCTCCGACAATGCTCTCAGATGATCATGCCCCTCAGTCCCGATAGCCGACTCAAACCCACGATCCGACAGCCTGAGATTGAAGCCACGATCTCCTTCAAGGATCAGGAGGTCATTGCCTTCACCCCCAGAAATCTGTGTCCAGTCATCTTCCTTGTCAGCCACGACGATGTCATCCCCGCCGCCAGCGTGCAACCAGTCGCGACCTGCACCACCATCCAGACGGTCATTGCCGTCATGACCCGTCAGACGGTCATTACCTTCGCCGCCGATCAGGACATCGGACAGCGCACCACCGACGAGATAATCATTACCCTTACCGCCGGACATAACGCTGTTCAGACGATCAGAACTCCCCCGAGACAGACGGTCGTGACCATCGCCACCATAGACCGCTTCCAGATTTGCTGATGTCAGATTGAGTGTGAGACCCTGATCGCCTTCGACATAGGCAACATCATAGCCGTCACCACCATCAATAACTTTGTCTGAGCCGTCAACGAAAAGAGCATCATGGCCATCGCCAGCCCGCAGGGTATCGGCTCCATCGCCACCAATCAGGACGTCATGACCAACCCCGGTCGTGAGAATGTCATCCCCGGCCTTGCCATCCAGAACCACGCCAGTTTTGTTCGAAGATGTGAAGCGGTCATTTCCACGGCCACCCGTCGCGCCAGAATAGTTCGTTCCACTGCCTTCAAGGGCCATATTGACTGGCGCATCGCCAGAGGCTTCGAAGTAATGATACTCAGTTCCCCAGGTTTCCAGAATGACCTTGCGACCGGTTGAGGTCTGCTCTTCTTTGATGCCGTTCTTCAGATGTGCGAATCCAAAGTCACCGGCATTGACCGTGGTGCCATCCGTGCGAGTGACTTCAGCCACGCCATGGATGGTTGAGCCATCCCTGAAAATAGCCAGTGGAGCTGCTTCAGTTTCGCCATTTTCGTCAAGGTCGACTTCTTCCGGGTCGACATTACCAAGATCAATTGACTGAATCTCTGCTTCAGCAAGGGTCAGCAATTCGCCGTCGTCAGAAACACCATTGAGATTTTCGTCCTTCCAGATCCGGAACTCGGACCACCGCGCATCCTTGCTGTCAAAAACACCGTCCTTGTTGGAATCGAAGCCACGCTTCAGTGCATCCAGATCTGTCAGAGCCCCCGAAATCAGTTCGGTCAGAACAATTTCTTCCGCACGGGTTATCTGGCCATCCGGGCCAGCTGATCCGTCTTCTGCCAGATCCAGCACCAGCAGCCCGTCATCCGGTCCAACCCACGCCGTTCTTTCCCTGAACCCGTCATTATCAATGTCAAAATAGACCGGAGACTGATCTGTTGTAAGGATTTCCAGACCATCACCATCCAGATCAATGACAATAGGCTTTGCAGAACCTGCGTCACCTTTACCGTCGTCCCGACCACCGAACACACTACCCAGAAGGTCACCAATCGCATCGCCAACGGTTTTTTTGCCTTCTCGTGCGCGTTCTGTCTGTTCCCTCGCAGACAATGCGGCCCAACCACCAGCGCTGATATCCGAACTGTGAGATAAAGCCGCAGACAGACCTATGCTGTAATCCTGGCTTTTCCAGCCATTATAGCCACTGATATTCGTCACCTCTTTAGGAACACCCGGGCTCGCCTGAGTCGTTTTCTTCAAGCCCTGCGTAGATGAGAAGGAAAAAGCAAGTGGCGTTGTTATCGTAGGTGTGCCGAAGTTGATTTCATCCGTCAGATCAAAGGCGGGGTCAAAGAAGTTCTGCAGGCCGGGTTCAACCAATGACGCTGCTGAAGGTGGTCGGTGACCTGCATACTGACCATAGGTTCCAGGATCATTGTGAGCAAGATCAGCAAGAAAATCTCCAGTGTTATACTCACTCCCAGCTAACGAGTAACTATCATTTATAGGATGAGTAACAGCAGCAGCGTTAACACTAGATACATGGCTTGTGTTAACGACTTGTCCACTGTGAATACCAAAATCAAAAGAAGGAGGCCCAGAATAGAATCCGTTATATAGCTGTTCTCCCAAAAACGAGCCAACAAAACTTCCGGTAGCAAATCCGATCGGACCAGCAACTGCCCCAACAATAGAACCTAATAAGAGTCCACCAGTAGCTTCAAACCCTAGCAGACCTGCTTCATATTGAACACCGGTTATCCCATTTGATGAATAAGCCACACCCAGCCGGACGGTACCAATAGCAATTCCCGTGATAGAATTAAATTTATCCAGATCATAATCCGTAACAGTAGATATAAACCCAGACTGAACAGATTTATAAGCTCCAATTACCTCTATAACACCCGTGTTATTATCCACTGGTCGATCTGAAGTACTAAAAACAGAACCAATAACACCACCTCTAAGATCATTCTCACCAATATTTGACATTTTACAGCACACTCCAACGAGTTCTTATAACCAGCCTTGCCATAACCATGTAATCAATCCCTATCATCCCGAAACAACTAATTAGAAAAGCGTCTCTTACAAAGAAAAACTCACCTTTTCCGATCATTGGATAGATCGGAAATCGCCCATTCGAATACCCAGCCTCATTACTTAAAATATAAATACCAAAAACTGCTAAACAAATAGCAGATCCAATAATAAAATAATTCAAGATATCAAATTCAGGATAATCATTTCCAATTTTTTCTTTTAATTTAGCTTTAAAGAAGGAAATAACAATAAATATTATTGCCAATAAATAGGACACAGAAACAAAAATAGAGAATTTTTTAAAAATTAATAAATCATTATTAGCGCTCAATTCATTAAATAATGATGTCATTATATTTTCAAAATCAAAACCTATCAAATAGTATAAACTAATGTAGAAATCACTGGATATACAAATTACATAATTTACAATTATCAGAAATGAAAATAGTATCTTCAGATATAGAATATCTGATAAAGATTTTTCATCTATATAAAAATCTCGAAAATTAATGTATTCTCTTCTTATGTTCTTCATGGAGCTCACCCAGTCGCATCTACAGCAAGATCAATCCCATTAGCTATCAAATTAGACATTACTACCCTCTCTCAGGCTAAATGATCCAAAAACACCATTCACAGCAAGACCAGACAAAGAAAAAACAAATATACCAGGAAACAAAACCCAAATAAAAAACTGAAAAATAAGAGACGTTTTTGCAAAACGAATTATTTCAACCCCATCATTTGCATCGATTGAATTCAAAGGTAATTTAAATTTTACAAAATTATTATTTAAATAAATCCACCCGTTTCTTGTAAATACTGACGGACTAAAGAAATATGAATTTATAAGCGCTGCAGACAACAAAAACAAACAACAAGCGCCGATAAAGACAAATACATTGTCATAAAAATAATCTAAACCAAGCTTGTATAAAGAAAAAAAGGCTGAAGTGGAAAGAATGAATACTGCGGTAGCTACGATTTTTCCAAATAGCAGGTTCTTATAATTTAAAGTGATATTATTAATATTTTGCATGATTGCCCCTTTTTTTCTTTAAGAAATTAAAATCGAATAACTAAGCTCCATACAGGTGCAAGAGTTCTAAAACAAAAGCTTTGACACATTTAATCCTAATACCTCATATCCCACCTTACCCAAAATAGAATAAAGGCGCCGATCCCGAACCGTACTCGCCGTATCATGCACCAACAGTCTTTTGCACCCGCGATGCTGAGACCAAAGCTCTGCTGCCTTGATCAGTCCTAGACCGACCCGGCCGACCAGCAATGTTCCACGCACTTCATCAGAAACATAGAAGACATGAACCGTTGTCATCGCGGTGCCTTCTCCGAAGAGATATTCCCCAGCAGAACAATAGAGAAAGCCCAAAGTGCGTCCGTGAAGCTCGGCCATTAAAACGGCTGACCGATTGGGATGCGAAACCGCATCCGCAAACAGACGGCGGCATTTGTCTTCGCTGAACGTGATATCGGAATAGATGCTCTTATCGTGAAACTCTCGACCCAAGGGGAGGATCTTCACCACTTCTTCCGCTTCCTGCGCAACGCGAATGCGCAGTCCTCTTCCGGCAACACGGCCCTTGTCGGCCTCGCTTTTGTCGCCTGCACTATTCTCGTCTGATGCTGTCAGCATCATGACCCCCCTATTGCATTCTGACCAACTCCGCATAGAGACCATCGGCTTTCACCAGGTCATTCTGCGTTCCGGTTTCTGCAACCTGCCCCTCGTCCATTACCACGATACGATCAGCACCCCTGACTGTGGTAAGGCGATGGGCCACAATTATCACGGTTCTTCCTCTCGCTACAAGAGACAAATTCTTCTGAAACGTGCGTTCTGATTCATAATCAAGCGCTGCAGTTGCTTCATCCAGAATGAGAATTCGCGGATTTGTCGCAAGCGCTCGGGCAATCGCGATCCGCTGCCTTTGGCCACCCGAAAGGTTGGAGCCGCGCTCCTCCAAAAGGGTGTCATATCCATGGGGTAATTGCAGGATGAACTCATGTGCACCTGCCAGCTCAGCGGCTTGAATCACCCGTTTCATCGGCATGGCCGGGTTAGATAATGCGATATTATCCCGCACGCTCCTGTTGAACAGAATATTGTCCTGAAGCACCACACCGATCTGCCGTCTGAGACGGGCTGGATCCAAAAGGCTGATATCTGTACCATCAATGAGAACACGACCATGCTCTGGGACATATAGTCGCTGCACCAGTTTGGTGATCGTTGACTTGCCTGATCCCGAGCGACCAACAATCCCAATTGTCTCACCTGATTCGATCGTCAGCGAAACATCACGCAGAATCTCCGGTTCACCTGGTCGGTATCTGAAGGTGACATTCTTAAGCTCTATACGCCCCTTGAGGCGGGGCAAATTGTCGGGCGTTGACGATGTAGTCGCTTCGGTTCTCGTATTCAGAATATCCCCGAGACGCTCAATCGAAATTCGAAACTGCTGAAAGTCCTGCCAAAGCTGGGCAAGACGAATAACCGGCTGACTGATATGACCCGCAAGCATATTGAAAGCCACAAGTTGGCCAACTGTCAGTTCCCCATTGATGACGGCCTTTGCACCTATCCAGAGAACCAGAGCCATTGTGATCTTGTTGATTGTCTGGACGGCCTGGGATCCGGCAGCTCCCAGCGTAATGGTCTTGAAGGAAGACTTCACATAGGCGGCAAGGTTTTCATCCCACCTCCTGTGCATCTGTGGCTCAACAGCCATAGATTTAAGGGTTTCGACCCCTGCAATGTTCTCCACCAGAAAAGACTGATTGATCGCCCCGCGCTGGAAACGCTCCTCCACACGCCTTCGCATCGCTGGCGTAATGCCAATCGATAGCGCAATGTAGAATGGCACAGACCCCAGTACAATCAGCGTCAGAACTGGCGAGAACAGCCACATGACCGAGAAGAAAACCACTGTAAACAGAAGATCAATTACAAGGGTCAATGCGGAGCTGGTCAGGAACTCCCGGATGCTATCAAGCTCACGAATCCGCGCAACCGTCTGCCCTGTCGGGCGGCTCTCAAAATACGCAATCGGTAGAGCCAGCATGTGGCGGAACAACTGGGCACCAAGCTGCACGTCAACACGGCTTGTCGTATGTGAGAAGATATAAGTTCTCAGGAAGCTGAGTACAGCTTCAAAAAATATGATGCCAACCAGACCGATGATCAGCACATCCAGCGTTGTCAGCCCCTGATGGACCAGCACCTTGTCGATAATAACCTGAAAGAAGAGTGGTGTTATCAGCGCAAAACACTGAATGAAGAATGAGGCAATCAAAACCTCCGAAAAGAGCCGTTTGTATTTTGCTATGATTGGCAGGAACCAACGAAACCCAAATTTCAGACTGGTCGCAAGATCCTGAGCCCGTCGGGCACCAAGGATAAGCTCCCCGGGCCACTCTGCCTCAAGCTCCGAAAGCAACATGTCTTCTGCGGGCTCCCCAGGCCTCTGGATCAGCACCCTGTCGCCACTCACTTTGGCGATAATAAAATATGTTCCATTTCTGGCACGTCCAATGCCTGGAAGTGGCAGGTTGCCCAGTTTACGTGAAGACGTTGTGACTGCTTTGGCCTTTAGACCCTGCTGCCGGGCAGCGCGGACCATATCAATTGGATTGATTTGCCCGTCATCCGATGAAAAGTGATGGGTGATCTGCTCGACATCTGCACGTATCCCGTGATAACCAAGCAGCAACACAAGGGATTCTGCACCTCCGAATGCCACATCCGGATCGTCAGATTCGGCTATTTCAGCGGGCTGTACGCTCACAACATTGATCCCGGAACAAGAAACTGTTACCACACATAAACAATCTTTGATATTTAGTCATCTACCCGTGATGGGAAAATTTGCCCTGTGGATGGTATGCGCGGAAATGACACAGTCTAAAGTATTTAAATCCGCCTCGGCGAACGACGCCCTTGAGTTTCTGCCTGCAGCACTCGAAGTTCTTGAAACCCCACCTGCACCTTCAGGGCGTATTCTCGCTCTGGTGATCGCATCCTTTTTTCTGATAGCAGTCGTCTGGGCAGCGATGGGCAGCATTGAAGTTGTTGCGGTGGCTCAGGGGCAAATCATTCCCAGCGGCCAAGTCAAGACGATCCAACCCCTGGAAACTGGCGTCATACGGGCGATCCATGTGAAAGACGGGCAGACAGTTGACCAAGGCGCACTTCTCATCGAACTGGATCCCACGGATGCATCAGCCAATGTGAACACATTGGAGCATGACCTTCTGATGACTCGCCTTGAAGCCGCGAGAACCAGTGCGCTGATGTCGGATAACGCGCTTGATGCATTTGAGCCGCCTAAAGGCTTAACAACGGCATTGGTCTCAAACGCAAGAAATCTGATTTCAGACACGAGAGAAAGACACAAGGCAGCGCTGAAAAGTCTGGAAGCAGAAATCGAGCGCAACCAGTCGACCCTTCGCTCGCTGAATATTGAGAAGGACAAACTGGATAAACTGCTGCCGATTGTCCGTGAGCGTCTCGACGCTCAAGAGCAATTGCTTGAAAAAGAGCTAACCCAGAAACCGATTGTCTTGTCGCTTAAGCAGGAATTGATCGAACGGACAGCCACCTGGAAAGATTTGAGAGAGAAACGGGCACAGACCTTCGCAACAATCGAAGGGCTTAAACAACGAAAGCAAGAACTGATCGCAAGCTTCATGCAGGAGCTCTATACTCAACATCAAACCTCACTTGCAGAAACAGCAAAGCTTGAACAGCAGCTCATTAAAGAAAAAAAACGACAAACCTATCGACAGTTGACATCACCGGTTACGGGCACTGTTCACCAACTCTCAGTTCATACTGTCGGGGCTGTGGTGAACTCCGCGCAAATGCTGATGACCATTGTACCGGCGCATTCAAAGCTTGAGATTGAAGCGATGATACCAAACAAGGATATTGGCTTTGTAGAACCCGGCCAGAAAGCCAGAGTCAAACTTGAGGCCTTTCCCTTCACGCGTTACGGCCATATCGATGGCACGTTGGCATCAATCAGTACAGATGCGATTGCCCATAAGGATCTTGGCGCAGTCTACAAAGCAGTTGTTCAACTGGATACACAAACAATAACCGCCGATGGCAAGGCAATTTCCCTGTCGCCGGGAATGTCAGCAACCGTAGAGGTCAATACTGGCCACCGAAGAATTATTGAATTTTTCCTGTCACCACTCCTGCGCTACCGAGACGAAGCTATCCGAGAACGCTGAAAACATGACTGACACTGTAATTGAAAACCCATTTGAAACGACGCTCGGTGATTCAAGCTGGGTAACGGAAATCAACAAGGATGATCAGGGCCAGCTGTTCAAAATGCGCCGAAAGCGTGCAAGTCTGATTATGTTTTCTGGCGGAATCGACAGCACCTACGCGCTCAAGAGAATGCTTAACGACACAGACGACGATATTCTGGTCCATCACATTCACCTCATTAATATTGAAGGTCGGCATAAAGCGGAAGCAAGAAGCTGTGCAGCGATTGTTGATCATCTGAAGGCAACGACACGAGACTTCTTCTATACGGAATGCACAATTGATCGCAGCCGGTTCCGGGCTTTCGGCATGGACGTCGTAACAGCAGCTTTCGAGGCTGGCATAGTCGCATCGAGCTTCTTTAGAGAGCGTGGCTATATGGCAGATCGCTGGACAACAGGCGCTTGCTTGGATGAGATTGAAAATTCAGGTGTCGAAGATGAGAAACAGAGGCTGGAAGCCATGTTGATGGCAGTAGACATAAACTGTCGCCCCAATCCATCACCCAAATATTTTCAGCTCCCGTACATCAGAAAGAAAGATCAGATCGCTTACCTCGGCCCAGAGCTGACTCAAATGTGCTGGACATGCAGAACGCCGATCGCAAATGAAGACGGCACGTTTGAAGCATGTGGTGAATGCAAAACATGCAAATTGATGCAGCGCTTGTGATTGTTCGTAGGGCTACCGAATTTGAGAGAGACCAAGATTATTCGTTGATATCATTATAAGCCGCAAGAATATTTCAACATATCGGGATGCAACGGGGCTTTGCCCCTTGCCAAGGTCGTATTGTAATACAATACACACCTTGCCTTGCCTTGCCTTGCCTTGCCTTTCGCGACATGTTTTCTTAGATCACCAGCATCACAAGAGTATCGCTAACATGTTTCGTTTGCTTCTGAAATTAACCGATGGCGACTATCGACGGTTTCTTGCGTCATACCCAAATGAAATTACAATGTCGTACTGGGAGTTCGTCAGCATCCGCCGAAGCTTTGAAAGAAAACGTCAACATGACCGAGCAGATGTAAATTTCTGGAAACGTCAAAGGGAATGTTCGAATTGAACCCAGCGGCAAAGATGGTAACCTTCATAAAAGTCGAAATGGGGTTGATCTTCTATGAATTATACGCGCGCATGCGCTACCTCCTTGCATGGCGTATCACGGCAGCGGTTCTGCTGGTTCCCATCGGGTATGCCCTTACAGTTGGCGCTATTGCATTTAATAACAACGTATCGAGCTGGGCAAGTTATTGGTCTCTGCATTACTTTGAGAGTGAAGAGGGTTTTGCGAAACATGATATCAATTTAGCAGACCCTATTGAGACACTTGAAACTACCACTGGACGGCACACCCTATACCGAGCAAAAGACTATGTGTGCCGTGTCGAGACTTGCTATGTAATTACAACAACGCACTCGCTGGGATTGGGTAATCCTATCCCACTACGAGAAGAAGAAGCACGCGAGCTTTTTCCTCAAATCACCACCAGTAATGACATCGTGCAGATACGTGGCCTCGTTCCGTACAACGCCAATGATGAACTTGCAATCTACAAAAAGCACGTCCAAATCTGGTTTGGTTTGTTGAGTGGATGGGGAGTAATAAATACGTTGCATCTGGATAATGAGGATATCAAAGAGAGTATCTGGCAATTCTTTCGCGACAACCAAGATGCGCAGGTAATTCAATGCATCTATTTTGATAGTGGCGATGGATATAGAATATTTTATTGGTTGGGGGACACGTGGCCTGATGGAGTTCAGCACAGTAAGTTAGTCGAAAGATGGGGCGCTAATCGACATCCCCTGCAGATAATACAGGAACCAAAGAGAAGCTGTCCAAAGTTGCGGAATTTTACCCACTAATTTAGAAATACGCGCTCCCGTGGAGGCATGCCCGGATAAATACCCACAATAAACAACTATATAGTGTAAGAAGGCGGCTTGCCTGTAGATTCATGCCGATACGGATTCATCTTATCCATCAACATTGTGCCAAGAGCATCATGGCCAATTCTTGCTGCATGTAAGAGAGCTGTTTCACCCCTCTTATCCTCTGCGTTCACATCAATGTCTGTGTGATCAACAAGGTATTTTGCGCAAGAATAATTGCCCAATCCGGCAGAAAAATGTAGGGCGTTCTTGCCCGTAAATTCGTCCACATAATGCACACAGGCTGGATTTTCGGCGACAGCCTGTTTTATGCCATCCAGATCACCGTAATATGCAGCCTCAATAATATCGTGTCTAAAATCCTTTATAAGATTACCCAAATTGTCAATTACGTTAAATGAAATAATATTACTTACCATTTTATACTATTCTTTCGAAATTATCAAAAAATATTTGAATATCAGGCCTATCTAATACCTCTATACTGGAAAACGGCTGTAAATATCCGGGCGTTGCAAAGGAAACAAAACTACATTCAAGCTGTTCATCAGGGTCGGCTTTGAATAGCAAATAAAGCGGAATGTGCGCATTATGGCTTGTCAGGTGACATGAAACGCCGTTCCGGGTAGCAATGCCAACGCCGGAGTATTGTTCTTCATTCCAATCACTCAAATCCTTTCCGGTGATCGACAATCGCGAAAACTCAATCTCTTCTGGTAACGGAATGATGGACACCCAGTAAAAGTGTTCATTTGGAATCTTAGTGATATAAATCAGGATAAGTTTGGATTGTAGTGGACCGGGGATCTGAGAAGTTTGCTCATGACAGACGTATAAGCAGCGCTCTCGCTTTAAAGCACCGAGCGAGTAACGGTCCGGCGGCGAGCCTTCGTCGTAATACTGAATTGCGGTCGATGCTCCCAACGTATCAAGGAATGTTTCGCGGTTGAACAGAACCAGCGCACCACGATTCTGAGCTATTAGGTAAGCCTGTACTGATCGACAGGTATGAAGTTCTGTCTTTGCGACACGATTCATTGACCCATTCAAAAAACGATCTAGTGTTTTGTAAGATAGACTTCCAAGTTCGAACGGCTGCTTGGTTTCTGGGTTTACAAGCGTCGTATCGCTATCTTGGAAATCCAGAACTTTTCTCCGAAAATGGTCGTGGAACGCCGGAAAACCTCCGCGCCCAGTCTGCGTTTGTCGCCAAGATAAGTGAGCGTCAGATAGTTGTTTCCACAATAGGATCTTCGCCGTTCGATCATACTCCACAGACAATTCGATAGTTTTTTGATCAGAAACAAGATGAATCATGAATAGCTCTAAAGCGCCTTTTGCCTGCCACTTTGTCCTAAATTCGTTGGTGTCAATCCGGCACCAGTGTGATGTCGAATTGTTGGGCCGTTTTCATCATATTGAACGGTATATGGCAGGCAAAAGTGCTCAATTTCAAATGGACGACCAGACTGCACGGCTTTGCTGACATCTAGATAAGTGCGTACATCGCCTAGAAATACTGCTCGTTGGTTTTCGGGATCAGTGATATCATGCGTTGCATCTCTGAAACATTGAAAGGCTATTTCGATAAATCGTTTTGCTCCTTCCTCTCCATATTCTTGCCGCAGGTTCAATAGTATTTTTTTGATAATGCTGATATCTGCAACCGGAAATCTTTCAACACCCGCATTACTTGCCAACTGAGAAACGGCATTCATATGTTCTTGACGTTGACTGGACTTTAAACCCTCGAGATGAACAACCTCTGAGCCAGAATGCTCTGGAGTTCGTCGCCTGATAACGATTTTATTCATCCCCTCCTGTGGCCCGGTACGTGCAAAATCGTGATCAGTCAGCCATGCAAACATACAAGCGGACGATAAAGCGCTTGCTACGGTCAGTGTTTCAGCATCGGCGACAGCTGCTTCACTCAAGTTTTCAAATTCATATTCACTCTCTGAAACCTCATCAATATCCCTCTTGAATATTCGACGAAAAAAACCTGTTAGTGATTTTAGCATGTTGTTCCTTTCCCACCTTGAATGGGCGCTCCAATAGACGGAACAGTTCCCAATGATGGGAACCAATATGGGGTTTTCATAGTAATGAAGTTTAAAGTCTTTCATGGAATTCGAACCTGTGAAAACCAAAAATTTATATGAATCTTCGTCGATGATCTTGAGAAGTCTTTTCCTCATTCTTCGAAAGTGTTTTGGTTTCAGGTCGTCAAACTTAAGCATTCTGGTCTGTGAGAAATGGCTCAGCATACAGTCGTATCTCGCTCCAAATATTACCTCAGCATAAATGCTCAGCATGATGGCGTTGACAATTTGGGAAGCATTTTCCGATGTCCAACATAACTGACGAGAAAACATAACCTCTACTTCTGGCTGCGAGGTCAGACGGAGTGCTGTGTCTACAACTGTGGCAGAGGGTTTATCTTCGTGGTTCAGCTCCAAGATTGGCTTTTGATTGCCGCCACACACCATGTATTCGACCTGCGGCTGAAGATTTGGCAACTGACCTAACAGCAACCAAGACTTACTAAAGGGTCGCTCACGGTCCTTTTCAGAATTCAGCGTCGGATAAAATGCATCATAAGGACGGCCAGCCTTTAACCAGTGTGCAATCGCCTGCTGTGACACGTTGTATGCGTACACAGCGACAGCGTTCTTAGCAATTTCCTTCGGAATTTCTCTTTTTTCCAACTTGTCCCATCCGTGTCCAACTCGCGGGTTGGCGACCCGTTATGAGAGATAAGTATCTCAGACGAAGGTGAAGAAATCCATGGTACAACCAGTAGAAAATAGACGACCTGATGTCACCGTTGCAAAAGCCTCGCCGCAGGTAGATTCCATCAAGCCACTAGGACAGCATTCACAAACCGATGCGTGCTCATTGTGGGCAGGAATAGAAGCCCATGCTCACCACCACCACCCTTACGATCATCTCAATAAGTCGCTACGTGACAACCTCTGCTCGTGTGATCACTACGCGCCGCCCCTTGAAGTGCTGGTCTCCACGGCCTTCAACCGTGACTTGGCAGCTTACTGGACCATCGAGGGTACCGGTGCCCCGGAGATCTACAAGGCGGTTCTTGATGAGCTCACCGTCTACCACACGGGCAAGCTCTACGGCTTCGACCGGAAGCGGCTAGATTTGTTCAAATGGGGCGAAGGTGGAGACGATTTCATTGACCGTGCCTTCGGTCAGGACGCCTATCGTTCCCTGCGGCGTTATCTGGATCGGGTGCGTGTTAATCGCGTCAACCGATTGAGCCGCGTTCACTATGACCTTGCTCTGCTTCTTCATCACGGCAGATCTATCAGAAATTGCCGCCTGATCGGCCCCTGCGCTCAAAGAGAGCGCTAGCCCTCATTTTTTCTCCGACAAATCCGCCCGCACCTAACGGGTGCGGGCGTCATCATTGTCTTGCCTGTTCCAGACAGGTTCACCCCCAAGAAGGAGGCTCCAGCCATGCTGAGGCATTTGAAGAGCTCGACCCCTGATGATGACACCGGCACCGAAATCGCTGTCACATCATCAAGCACGACGCCACCACCGACATCGCCATCAGGGTTCAACTGGAAACATGCGGTCACGCAATCTCTACGCGTGAACTGCATGGCCCCGTCTGCTGACGATATCACCCATGCCTATGATCTTTATTGCGATGAGCTGGATGCACCGTTTCTGGAGATCGAGCAGGAACAGGGCCTGATCTATGAGGAGCTGGTTGAAAGCATCGGAGCCCTCAAATCCCTTGCTCCTGAGATAGTCGAACGAGCGCTGGCGCAGCACGCAGTCGAGTATTCCCGTCCGGAAATCGAAGACGGGAGGTCATGATGAACTATTCAGAAGCACTGCCACGTGTGCAGCAAGTGCTCGGCTATCTGTCGAATGCGATACAGATTGAGGATCATCGTTACAAGGTCGCTCGCTGGAACATCGGAATATTCGGCTCCATGTTTGCAGGGACCGTCATTCTGGAAACCGTTCTCGCGGCCATGATGCTCTCCTTGTTGCAGGTCGAGATACTTGGCCATGTGGTCACAGGAGCAATCTTCGCCCTGCTGGTGCCGATTGTCATCGCAGCAGCCCATATCAAGCTGCATCATGAAGGCGAGTGGTTCATCCGGTTCTGGCTGCAGCGTTTAAGCAGTCTTGGCATTTTGCTGTTCGTTGTCGGCATGTCGCTGATGGTGGGGTATTCCTCATGGCAGGCCGCGCAAGACGCCGCATCGGAATATTCTCAAGGTCCTACGGGAACGATTGGTGGACAATCCATTGCAGGGGCCCCTGATACATCATCAGGGATAGCGGACTTGATCGCCCCCATTCCCAATGCGTTTCTTTTCCTCGGGCTTTCGTTCGCAATGATCATCTCGGTCTACTTTGCCAGTTTTTGTCTGGGCAAAGTGATTGATGCGCTGGCGCTCATCACCGAAGGGCCTCGGACTAACGAGAGAGTGCGTGAACTTATCGACCGGGCCAATGACGTGATTGCGCGCCTGCGTCTGTTGCAGCAGCAAGTGAAGACAGAGCAACGCAAGCTGCCCTTCGACAAGAAACACAAGTTTGCGCGCGAAGCCTCACAGGCCTGTCGTGCGGTAATCGAGAAAAAGCTGACTGTTGCCAAGCGCAAGTTTGCAACAACCGGGCCTGACCCGTTGAGCACCATCGGGACGGACACCGAAGCCGAAACCATCCCCGTATTCATTTCAACTCAAGACGAATTTGCCCGTCACATGGCTGACCAGATGGATGCCGTCCGCGTCCCCTATCTACTCAGCGTTCTGACAGGCGTTTCACCAGAAGGAGAGAACAATGACGTTGTTTAAGACAATTCTGACCACGACGGCACTAGCAACAACGTTTATGGCTGCTGTCATTGCTCCTACTCAGGCTGATCAATCAGTGCGCCGTACCTTGTTCGTTGTTGATACGTCCGGTTCTTCAACGTTTCTGGTTGAACAGTATTTTGCGGATCAGGCCGCTGACTATGTCCACGGCTATATTCTGGGGTTGAAGCCGCCGCATGATCTGCGGATGATCTCGGTTGGCAATGAAGGCTTTCATAAATCCCCCATCAATGTGCGTGGCAAGGTCACGAAGCGCCGTGCCTCCAGCCCAAAACGCGTTGCACCGCAATTTGCAGGGTATTTTAGATCCCTGCCGACTCTCGCCAAACAGGGTGTTGTTCAAGCCGATGGCATGACTTCCCTGACAGCGTTTTTTGAATCGCTGGAACCAATCTGCTCATCGGCCCCGTCGCGCGTAATCGTGTTCTCAGATGGCGTGCAGTGGGATTCACAAATTGACGGTCGTCAGTTCATCGCTGGAAAAGTCAAACTATCCAAGCCCATCGGAACACCGCTGACAGGTTGCCACGTTGAAATGCTTGGCGTGGGGCAACTGAAGATATCGCAGGCGTCTGACGGGCTCGCTGCCCGCCTCATCCCGCAATGGAAGGTCTGGCTGGAAGAAGCTGGCGCAACGTCTGTGCGCGTTGTCGGCAAGCTGTTTGCATTTTGAGATGGAGGATTGATCATGAATAACCAACAGGATGAAAGCACCTCGATCTGGAATATCAACTTCCGTTTTTTGTATTCGGTCTTCATCATGGCCGTGGGCTATGGCTACTGGCTGATGTCTTCCAGGGAGTGGTTCTTCTTCTACGTTCTTGCCATTGGCTGTGCCATTGCGGGAACCGCGTACTTTCTAGTCACGTTGAAGCTCCTCTTCCAGCGTATTCGTATGGACAGCAAGGCTGAGGCCTTCCGCACGAAGGGAACTACGGCCAAAGGCGATAAGCTGCCCGGCCCTGAGGACCTGCGCAAGCGGGGGCTTCTGAGATAACCGCTCTCTTCCATCACAAGCGGTCTGCTGCCTGTGGAACATCAACAGGCGGCAGAGAAACCCGCCCCCAGCAAAACATAACTCATGAGAAAAACGCCTGACCGACATCAAACCCTGTAATCCTCACAAGGAGTACGCAAATGAGTTGGCCATTTGGCAAACCCAAAGGGGTTGTACGAGCAAGAGAGAAGAAAGTCGTCGACAATGAAGGGCGGCGGATTCTCGGCTTCACCTTTGAAGGGAAAGCCATTCTTGAACCGAATACCTCTGCATCTTCCATTACCTATGCGGCAGCTGGTGGCGGCAAGACTACCGGCATCGCTATTCCAACTGTGCAGGCTCTTCTGGCCAGTACGAGCTGTGGCCTTGTGATCAATGATGTCAAATCTGAGATCGCCATGCAGATCGCAGACATGTGCATCAAGTATGGCCGCAAGTTTGGTGTCATCGATCCCTTTCACGTGTTGGGGAAAGATTATCCATACCAGCTATCCGTGAACCTCCTTTCCACGATTGTCGAAGCTGCCAGGAGCGGAGATCCGGATCTCCCTTTCTACATAGAGAGCTTTGTCCATACGGTGATCCCTGAGCCAAAGGGGGCGGAGAACGGAAGCGACCGGAATTTTTTCTGGAGAGAGATGCCCAGACAATACCTCTCGACGGCTTTGCGCAAGCTGCTCGCCTATCCGGAGATTGCGACACCCGGAGGTCTGGCGGATCTGGTCGGTAATCCCGAACTGTTTGCTGCCAGCATGAAAATGCTCGCCGAAGATGGTGACATGCCACTGAGTGGTCGTGCTGCACAGATTCTGGAGACAAGAGATCATAATCCGCAACTCTATTCCCAACATCTGACATCAGCTCAATCCGCACTGAATATTTTTGCGGAAGGTCCATTGCATGGCTTCGGCACGGATGCTGATGCCTCATTTGAGGAGCTGCTTTCTGAGAGCTACATTATTTGTGTCGTGATGCCCGGGCAACATGCCGAACGACTCGGCTCGGCCATTGCCCTGACCTTCAATGCAATGACTGACCTGCAAATGACTGGCCGCGTCGGCAGGACAGTCTTTCTGATTGATGAAGCCTGTGCGGGACCATTCGAGCCTGCATTGCGACGCATTACAATCATGTGTTGTATTGGTGGTGTTCTGGTTACGATCTGTCAGTCCAGAAAAGACCTTATCCGAAAATACGGCGAGGAGTTCACGGTCATTCTGGAAGAGAACAGCCTAGTAAAACACTACCTCAAAATTACCCAGTATGACGAAGCAGAACGCCTGTCCAAAGCAATCGGGGAATCCCTGATGCTGCAGGAGGGTTTGAGTATCGATCATAAAGACCCGTCCAAGATGAGTGGGACACTGGGACTGGGTCGTCAGAGACATTGGTCAGCCGCTGAATTAATGGCGCTACCGGAGGGAACCCAGATCCTTCATATCGCCGGTATCGGCTACATCCATTGCCTCACCCCCAAGCAGAATTGGCTTGGTCCCTATTGCTATGACCTTGGCTTCAACGAGTTCGAGGGCGGCATTCTGCCACCTGATCCCAAAATCACCCTGAAAACACCGGAGGTCGTCTGATGATGAAACGCCTTTTGCATCCGCGCTATCTGATGATGTGGCTGTGGCTCATCGTACCGATTGTCCTGTTCATGATCTACCTACTGGCCGGGCTTCCGCACATGATCATTGAATATCAATACCGCGCTCACAATGGCCGTCACTACGATCCATTTGCAGAGCGCACTTATTTCACATGCACATACGGTGGTCCTTACGGATTTAAAACGCGTCCTGCCATAAACGGGAAATGCGCATGGTTCCGCTTCTTCAAGGAGCAGGGTCAATGAGCCTCGACCTCACACGGAAAGTTCAAACGACTTTTAATCTGGCCGTCATGCGCCATGAGGTGAGCATGCGCGAGCGTGCGCACCAGTCCCAACGAGGGAAAGAACTGGCGCAACAAGATCGTGACAAGGACGCCGCGCAGGACATTGTCGAACGTCACAACAAGAGGCGTGATGAATTGCATGAGCATTACCGCGAGACCTATGACACACGCATAGCGGAAGCACGCCAGATTGTGCAGCGTGAAATCGCACAGATGCGCCAACAACCCCGACCTCCCTATGAGCTGGGCGCGGCACGAACCGACCAATTTGACACTGAATTGATTGATCGCCGCGCTGCAAAGCTGGTGGAGCGGGATTTGCAACGTGACCTGATGTCAATTGACCAGGATGAGACACAAGACCTCCAAACGCATTTTGAAACCGCATCGTATTCTGATGCGGCACCATCCCGAGACTACCAAAGCCGAACAACCGAGCGCGAAAACGCGCCGGATCAAACGCAAAATGCATCTTTGGCACAAGCCTTCCAACCCGTCCGATGAGGAATAAGGAATGAAACGCGATAGCTGGAATGCACTGGATTTGGATTTGCTGCGCCGTGAAGCCCGGTCACTAAACCGCACGGCTGATAGGGAAACCGCCGTCAAGATAACAGCAGATCATCATAAACTTCGCAGGATACAGGTACGTCGTTTTGAACGGGACAAAGACAAACGCATTGAAACGATGAAGAATCGCATTGCCAAAGAAAAGGGCATCAACTTTGACAGCATCAAACACCGCCGGGATTTGCGCAGCAGACGCCTTACCCACGCCGTGACTTCCAGAGCGACCAAAGAAGTGATGTTGGATCATCGCCGCCGGATTGATCACATTAACAATGCCGAGGGCAAGAAACTCACGGTTCTGATTGAAACTGCTCATCAGCGTGAACGGCTCGCCCGTGAAAACCCCAATCAACCCTCTCCACCCAAACAGCTTACAGATCAGCGCCAAAGCCCTGATCGCCTGCCGTTTCCGAGCCGATAGATCAATTCAGAATAAGGAGAAAACCCACGTAACATTATGAAAAATATATAGTTTTTGTTGAGTTTTGTAGGAATTTATGCCTATATTGTTCCCTTTTTGTACTCATTTGAGTGCAAGCAATAAACCAGAAAAGGAGACAACACCATGACAACAGAAACCCCGGATACAAAACACCTCGCAGCCCGCGACAGCTTCCATGGCAAGGCCATGACCGAGGCCCGGTTTGAAATGACCAACGCCATGGCAGGCATGCTTGAACGGGAAATCCGGAAATCGGGATCATTCTACAATCTAAGAATTGATCTGACGACGGCCCTTGCCCGCAACGAGAACATTGACCAACCCAAAGCTGAAGCCATGATTGCTGACGTGTTTAAGGCGCGCACGGGCGTCACCATGAAACAAATGCGCGATGGTTTGATCGAACGAGAAAAGCACCTTGCCGATACGATTGGTGATCAGGCACTGCAACAGGCCTATGCCAGCCTCAACATGATCAAAGACGCTGAAACCATGCCGCGTTATCGGGCAACCGATATTGCTGCTGTCACCTTGGCACAGGAAAACTCCATCACCGAGCTTGGCGCGAAACGATTCATGTCTGTGGCCTATGAACAGGCTGAGGGCAAGGAGTTCCACGAGGCCGGGAAAGAGGTTGAAGACGCCTATCACAAACCTGTCCGTGAAGCGCGAATTGCTGCCAGAAAGCAAACCGCACTTGAGAACCGCCAGCAACACCAGCCAACACGGTGATCCGATATGAACAAACCTGAAATTCCGCCACCCAAGTCAGACACAGGTTTGATGCCCGATGCGGACGCACCCGGCATTCGATTTGAGGTCGATGAATGGCTGCCGTATTTTGAAGATACGGACCTGACTTACGAGCAGAAATGTGAAACCGCAGAGGCTCTGTTCAACTTTATCCTTTCCGTCGTTGATCTGTATTTTGGCATGAATCCGACACAGGCGGCCTGTGGAGAGAAATTCGATATCGCCGCTATTTTGCAGCATCTTATGGTAGACTCGGATGATCACACAAATGCTGAATTCAACCAATTTGCAAAGGAGACAACGCCTAAGGAGGAGACCCTATGACAAATGAGACAGAAAAACCGTTGATTGCGATTATATACTGCCGTGTATCAACCGCATCCCAGACTAAAAAAGGAGACGGTCTTGGGTCACAAGAAACAAGATGCCGCGAGATATGCCAAGCGCGAGACTGGCCTGTAGAGCGAGTATTCTATGATCGGGCTGTTTCCGGGAGCCTATTAGATCGTCCGGGAATTAAAGAGCTTTTGCAGATTCTCAAACTCTCAAAGCATCCAGAAAATTATGTGGTTGTGTTTGATGATATCAGCCGCTTTGCCCGCGATATACGCACCCATCTTGATCTACGAGATGCCATTATTAATTCAGGGGCACAGATTTACTGCCCTACCGTGAAATTCGCCGAAGACTCTCACAGCCGCTACTTTGAAGAAATGAATGCATTGAACGCGCAGCACTATCGCCGCCTCAATGCGGAACAAACCTTGGAGCGCATGCGTGCGAGGGCACTGAAAGGCTACTGGCCGTTCAGTGCGCCTCCCGGTTACAAGTTCAAGAAGAAAGTGCCGGGCCATGGCAACGTGCTGGTACGCGACGAACCAATTGCCTCCATTCTTCAAGAGGCTTTACAGGGCTTCGCCAGCGGGCGGTTTGAAACTCAAGGGGAAGTCAAAACATTCCTTGAATCCCAACCGGAATTCACCTCCGGCAAAAAGAACCGCACAGTGCGCTACGAGGATGTCATTCGCATTCTTACACGGCCTCATTACTCTGGTTACATTGAATTCCCTGAATGGGATGTCTCGTTGCGTAAAGCCTATCATGAGCCATTGATCAGCCTCGAAGAGTATCAGCAAATTCAGGACCGGATTAATGGACGGGCAAAGGCAGCTGCACGAAAAGATATCAATGAAGATTTTCCTTTGCGAGGGTTTGTCACCTGCAATGATTGCAGCAACCCGCTGACCGCATCCTGGTCAACCAGCAAGACCGGGAAAAAACATCCTTACTACATGTGCTTTACCAAGGGCTGTGAGAGCTATCGCAAGTCTATCCGCCGGGACACATCGGAAGGTGAGTTTGCCGCACTCCTACACAACTTGCAGCCTTCTCAGAATCTCGTCAGCGTTACACAAGCCATGATCCGCAAGGTATGGGATGCGAGGATCGCTCAAGTCAAAGCTGGCTTCACGCGCCTGAAAGCGGAAACGACCAAACTGCAAAGACAAATCGACGGTTTACTTGACCGCATTGTAGACGCTGCTTCGCCCACAGTTATCACAGCCTACGAAACACGCTTGGCGAAGCTGGAAAAAGAAAAGCTGCTGACACAGGAAAAGCTCGCCAATCCGCCTGATTTTTCGAAAGGCTGTGATGAATTGTTCGAACTCGCTTTAATATTCCTCGCAAACCCTTGGAAACTATGGGATTCGGGGCGTTTAACCCTGCGTAGGACGGTGCTGAAACTGGCCTTTGTGGAGCCGATTTCTTACTGTCGGAAATCAGGACTTCGAACCCCAAAAACCACCTTACCGTTCAAGGTGTTAGAGGGAATTAGTACGGGGAAATGTGAAATGGCGGAGAGACAGGGATTCGAACCCTGGAGACGGTTTCCCGCCTACACGCGTTCCAGGCGTGCGCCTTCGACCACTCGGCCACCTCTCCGCAGGGCTGTGTGTTACAGCCAGCGCGGCGCACTATACTGATGATTTTCCAATAGGCAAGCCTCGTTTCAAAGGCTTGTGAACAAACGTGCATCCGCATAGGCTTGTGCTCTGATCTTATTGAGCTATTTCGTAAGGTCACAGAGCCTGAATCACGGGCTTTAGAGCGTGCTTCTGAAAAGTTGATAGACTTTTCAGATAAAAGCTCGCGCAGAAACAAACTCTTAAAGCACCGCCACCGGTTCAGGTTAAAGGTCTGGTGCTTTAATATGGAAACAGAAAGCCGGGGGCTGTAAATGATACGTCGAACCGTTCTACTGATTGGCCTGGCACTGATTGGCGTGGCAGCCGTGCTTGGTCTGTTCGACGCCACACGCAGTCTGGCAGCGGCCAGTCTTGAACTCACGCCACTTGGCGAAACCTGGTATCGGACAAGCCCCTATTCCCTCAATCTGTGCCAGGCAATTATCCAGCGCTATCTGTTGCCGGAAATCTGGGATCCGGGCATTCAGACTATTCTTCAATGGCCGAGTACTGCTGTCATCGGTATCAGCGGTTTCATGCTGCTGTTCCTTGGTCGCAAAAAGCGCCCCTCGACGGTGCGCGCCTGACCAGATAGGCTGCTGTTCCCTAAATTGACCTGCTGACCCTGGAGGATCTGATGTTTCTGATCAACATGCTCAACAAGAAACTGAAAATGCCTTCTGCTGAAGACGCTCTTCCAGGCAGGGCTGATCCGATCAAGACGGCGGATACTCATTTCATCAATGGCAATCCGCTGAAGGGCCCGTTTCCCGAGCATCTGGCCTTTGCCATGTTCGGCATGGGCTGCTTCTGGGGAGCCGAGCGGAAGTTCTGGCAGACCGATGGTGTATACATCACCGCCGTTGGCTACGCGGCAGGCTTGACCCGGAACGCCACCTATCAGGAAGTCTGCACAGGCCTGACGGGCCACAACGAAGTAGTTTTCGTCGCCTATGACCCGGATTTGATCTCCTATGAACAGCTGCTGGCCCTGTTCTGGGAAAGTCACGATCCCACGCAAGGTATGCGACAAGGCAACGACACTGGTACGCAATACCGATCAGGCATCTATACCTATTCGGATAGCCAGCACGAAACAGCACTCGCCTCCAAGACAGCGTTTCAGGCAGAACTGACACGGGCCGGATATGGACAGATCACAACGGAGATTCTGCCTGCCCCCGAGTTCTATTACGCGGAAGAGGCTCATCAGCAATATCTGGCCAAGAACCCTGGCGGCTATTGCGGACTGGGTGGCACGGGAGTGAGCTGTCCCACAGGCCTTGAAACAGCCTGAACCGGAACGACCAATCCGATTCTATTGATCAGTTCTGCCCCAGTGGTGCAGCATCAAGGACTGCTGTGCAGGACGGCGGAAGGTCCGCCAGTTTCAGCGGCCCACGTGGTTTCTTCGGCTTCTTTGACGGCTTGGGTGCCCAGGCCTCATCCGAAAACCACCAGGACAGTTCAGCGCCACATCCATCTCCAGCCGGCGGAGCAGCCTGATTGACGCACCCTGCCTGTCCTTCCGGACAGGATAGACGCACATGGAAATGATAGTGGTGTCCGTACCATGGCCGGACCTTGCGCAACCAATCTCGTGAGCCTGTTTCGGTTTCGCACAGCTTCTTCTTAATTCCAGGATGCACAAAAATCCGCGCCAAACCCACACCTTGCGCAGCCCGCTTCAAAACCCTGAAATGGGCTTCTGTCCAGACCCGGTCATCCACTTTCAATGTGTTCTTTTTCAGAACGGAAATAGCCGAGACAGTTTCCCGTTCTGCCTTTGAAAACCGCTTAGCAGGCATGGGGCGTAACCAGATATCCGCGTCGAGGCCAAGCTGATGAGATCGATGCCCTGTCAGCATCGGCCCGCCACGTGGTTGAGCAATGTCACCCACCAGCAATCCTGGCCAACCATCCAGCCGGGCAGCGTCACCGGCCAGTTTCTCAAGAAAACCGATCATGGCCGGATGACCCCAGTTCCGGTTCCGGCTTAGCCGCATTGCCTGCCAGTGGGGCCCATCAACGGACAGGGCCCGGCCGCCAGCCAGGCATCCCCGCGCGTAAGAACCAATGGACCGGGCCGCCAGGTTTGCGGGGCCATTCACATGACCAAACAGGGTCTTTGCCGCATCCCGGGTGCGATTACTTTTTGACGCGGGAACATGTGCAGGTGTCGTTTTCTCGGGAACATCATAAGGTCGGGACAAGGGAGCAGGAATCGTCGTAGCTTGCCCCTGCACCCCCAAAGCAGACCATATCACCACCCCAAGAAGTCCCGAAATCAGTCGTCCGTTCCCAGCGCTCATGATCTGCCTCTTATCCAATGCAAGAATCAGGTCCATGGTTGGTCGTTTTGCAATTGCGGTCAAGGCCATCCAGGAGTTGCATTGACCTGATGGAACAGGCACAGTTTCAGGAACGGTTCTATTAAGGTGATACTGATGCTGCGGTTTTCAGTTTTTTTCCTGTTCCTGCTCAGCCTCTCGGCCTGTTCTTTAATGTCGAAACGCGAATGCGCCAGCGCTGATTGGTCTTCCATCGGTCTCAACGACGCCTTGAGCGGTTTCCCCTCGGGCCTGTTCGCGGAACGGGCAAGTGCCTGTGCCAGCCACCATGTTGCGGCAGATGAAGAAGCCTATAGGCGTGGTTACTCCGTAGGTCTCATCAAATATTGCACCCCGGCAAGTGGCCTCGCCTCTGGACGCAACGGGGTTCTCTATCAGAAAACCTGCCCGAAGAACGAGGAACCACTCTTTCTCAAGGCTTATGAAGCTGGCAGCAAGGAAAGGGAAGCCCGGCAGGCTCTCGAAAGAGCCCAAGCAAGGGTCGATGAACTCACGCAGGCTCTGGAGCAGGAAACAGACAGCGGGAGGCGCAAAGATCTGCGCTACGACCTGAAACAGGCCGACAGGCAATTGAAAGCGGCTGAAAAGGAATGGAACACGGCCAGGGAGGCGAGTGAATCCTTTGAAACATCAGAGGAAAGCTGAACTACTCTATTCTGGAGCAAAGCCCCTGGGAGCACCATAATCCGGAAGATCATAGTAATCACCGGCATCCTCGCAATGGATCTGGGACCCATGACGGAAGCCAGACGGATCGTCGAACAGGCCGGGAGATATGGAGATTGTATGTTCGGCGTCTTCAGCCTGATCTGACCGATGATAGAAAAGCGATGACCCGCAACAGCGGCAGAATGCGCGTCGCGCCACGTCTGAAGATTGATACCAGGCGATCTGCTCTTCACCCTCATCAATGCTGAGATTATCGCAATAGACGCTGGTGGCACCCCAGTAATAACCGGTCCAGCGCCGACACTGTTTGCAATGACAGGCGATCACTTCCCGAAACGGGCCTGATGCAGACAGCTTGACCGCCCCACATAGACATTGGCCCGATTTCACTCTCTCGTCCGCCATAACGCGCACTCCCTAGGATCAAGACACATTGCTCGCAGATCAGGAAGCATGCTGGCACAGCGCAGGGAGCAGGCCTTGGTAAAACAGACCGAATTTGACTGGAAAGCGACTTCACTCCATCAAATCATGCAGAAACCGGCTGTTCAGCAAGTCTTGAGACTTTCTCTGTATGTGCGTATAGCAACAGCAAGGACGATGGCCTGTAACAGGCCAGAACAACAGAACAAGCCGGACGGATAAGACTCATGACCATCAGACTTCATAAAGGCGATCTGCCAGACCTGTCTCGCTATACCGGCTCCGTTGCAATCGACACGGAAACCATGGGCCTCAACCCACACAGGGACAGGCTCTGCGTGATTCAGCTCTCCCCGGGCGATGGCACGGCAGATGTGGTGCAGATTGCGCAGGGGCAAACAAAAGCGCCCAATATTCAGGCCCTCTTGGCGGATGCAACCAAGACGAAACTCTTTCACTTTGCCCGTTTTGATGTTGCCGTTCTCTACAACGCGTTCGGCACCATGACTGATGGTATCTACTGCACCAAGATCGCCTCCAAGCTGGTCAGAACCTACACAGATCGTCATGGTTTGAGAGATCTTTGCCGTGAGCTGATCGAGGTGGATATCTCCAAGCAACAGCAGAGTTCAGACTGGGGCGCTGACGAGTTGACTGAAGCCCAGACCGCTTATGCTGCATCAGACGTCCTGTATCTCCATCAGTTACGCTCCGTACTTGATGAACGGCTGGACCGTGAGGGGCGCAGCGAGATAGCCGATGCCTGCTTCTCATTCCTGCCGATACGCGCCAAACTGGATCTCGTTGGCTGGCCGGAAACAGATATTTTTGCGCATTCATAAGGCGGGCGATCAACTCTGCCCCGCTTTGTGGGGCAAATGCTCTACTTTCGTCACAATTCGTTATAATGTGAGCTGAATTCACCTGACCCTGGGGCGAGCCCCGGCAAGACCTTTGAGACATCCGGTTCGTCACAAAGGGCAATAGACGGATAGAGATGCAGAAATCAGATAACATCATCGCGGGTAATGCAGGATGGAAATCATCCTCGCTGATGCAGGCTCTGCATCAGCTGCGCCAGATGATTAAGACTGGTTTTCAACGCAGCAAAAACCGGCACGCCGGAAAGGGTCACGAAGCCTCACTGGCTACGCTGGCGCAGGATCGCCGTCAGATCTTTGAGAAGGCCAGACGGCACAGCCGCCGGGTCAGACGCCTCCGCTTCTGGCTTCCGATTTCAAGTGCTCTGATCATCGTGCTGTTTATCGGGTTTTCCTATGTCTCAAAAATAGGCCCCGGTCTTCTGATCACAGCAGCCTTGCTGTCTCAGGGAGGGTTGACCATGGACAATCCCAAGCTGAACGGCTTCGTTGATGGTCGCGCTTATCATGTGGAAGCCAAACAGGCGCGTCAAAGTCTGGATAATCCCAACGTGATCGATCTGGACACAATCCTGGCCAAAATCGATATGGACGACGGTCTCACCGTATCTTTCACGGCAGGACGCGGTCTGTTTGACACGAAAAAGGAAACTCTGGCGCTGGATCAGTCCATTACCATCGAGTCGAGCCAGGGTCATGCCGGTCGTCTTGAATCTGCCGACATTGATCTCAAGGCAGGCAAGCTGACAACAAATGGCAGCATTACACTGAGCCTTCCCGATGGCCGATTAGAAGCAGGTCACATGAGTGTTCGGGACGAGGGACGAACCGTTATTTTTGACCAGGGTGTGCGGATCAGCATCTTGCCAATCGGTAACTCGTTCCGCTAACAGATATATCGGACAGCAGGAAAGTCGGAAATCAACATGCTTATGCGCATCTGTCATGACATTGCCAGCCGCTTTTCAGCAGCTCTCACCAGCGGCCTGCTGCTTTCTTTTCTGCTTGTTTTTCCAGCAAACGCACAAGGGATCGGTGATGCCTTCAAGGGCTTTCGCAACAACTCAACCGACCCCATCCAGATTGAGGCTGGAAGCTTCGAGCTGCAGGACAAGAATCGCGTCGGCATTTTCCGTGGCAGCGTCGATGTCAGGCAGGCCAAGACACGTCTGAGAACTGCAGAACTCAGGGTTTATTATGCTGGAGATCTGACGGGCGGACAAAGCGACAGCGCCAGCAAAATCGAGCGATTGGAAGCCAAGGGCAAGGTCCGCGTGGATGCTGAGGGCGCAACCGCCACCGGAGACAGGGCCTGGGTTAATCTGAAGACAAACGAAGCCGAGCTCATCGGCAATGTTGTCCTCAGCCAGGATGGCAACGTCGCCAAAGGTGATCGCCTGATTGTCGACCTCAAGGCCGGGACCAGCCGTCTTGTGGCAGGGAAGAAAACAGGCCAGGCGAAAAAAGACGGTGGCCGAATTCGTATTCTGCTACAATCGCCAAGCAGTGCGAAAACGTTAAACAAGCAGTGATACAACACAGCGACCCGGATCTGTGATCCACGTGCTGGCGCCCTTATGGACTTGATGTGAAACCGTTCGACCCTAACCTAGATGCTTATCATCCGGCCTCGGACCAGCCTCTGACAGAGGCGGAATATGCACGTCAGCAAGAGCAAAGGGAAATGGATCTGATGGACGAGCTGGTCGGACAGACTGACCCGGCCTTTTTCCATCATCCGGAAGCACCTTATGAACATAGCTATGCGGACAACTATCCCCAGGAACCACTGATCCAGTCCGGTCCGGGATGGCTGACGGTGCGCGGCATCGGCAAGAGCTATCGCAAAAGAGCCGTTGTAAAGGGTGTAAGCCTGGCCCTTGCAAGAGGAGAAGCTGTCGGGCTTCTGGGTCCGAATGGCGCAGGTAAGACGACAGTATTCTATATGATTTCCGGCCTTGTCAGACCGGATTTCGGCGACATAGAACTGGATGGACAGGTCATCACGGATTACCCGATGTATCGCCGGGCACGGCTTGGCATCGGCTACCTGCCTCAGGAAGCGTCCATCTTCCGGGGATTATCTGTTGCCGACAATATCATGGCCGTCCTTGAGATGGTTGAACCCAGCCGCAAGCGCAGGCGTGAAGAGCTGGATGCTCTTCTGGAAGAATTCCGCATCACCCATCTGCGTAAGTCTGCCGCGATCGCCCTGTCCGGCGGTGAGCGTCGCCGTCTCGAAATTGCGCGCGCCCTGGCCAGCCGTCCCGCCTTTGTGCTGCTGGATGAGCCCTTTGCAGGCGTTGACCCGATTGCTGTCGGTGACATTCAGCAGCTTGTCCATCATCTGAAACTGCGCGGCATCGGCGTTCTGATTACCGACCACAACGTACGCGAGACCCTCGGCCTTATCGACCGGGCCTATATCATCCATAGCGGCAACGTACTGAAAAGCGGCACGCCCTCAGAGATCGTTTCCGACAAGGACGTTCGCCGCCTGTATCTTGGCGAAGGCTTCACGCTATAAAGCTACGATCCCGGTTCAAACCATTAAACATCTTTACAGATACCGGCGGGCATAACCCCCTGAGAGGGCTTTTCAGCTAATCGAGAAACGAATAGAGTAGCTGCAGGCAAAAAACAGGCCAACTCTCGAGGCACTTCACGACCCATGGCGTTATCCCCGCGGCTAGAAATCAGACAAAGCCAGTCTCTGGTGATGACGCCGCAACTGATGCAGGCCATTAAACTGCTTCAGATGTCGTCCCTCGATATTTCTGCTTATCTGGCTGAAGAACTGGACCGCAACCCTCTTCTGGAGATGTCACAAACTACAGAAGAGCCCGAAGAGGCCAGCTGGGCGGACGCTGAAACGCCAATAGAACCCCATCCAGATGACCAGACTGCCGGAGATCAGGCAGAAGCGTCTGATGAGAACTGGATGGAGAACAGCCTTGAGACCAGCGCGGACAGTATTTCCGACAAGCTGGATTCCTCTCTCGAGAACGTTTTCCCCGATGATTCAGAAACGCCGAAAGAAAGCCTCGAGCTGCCCGGCTCTGTTGACCCCTGGGGTACGGTCTCTCCCTCATCGACTGTCAGCTCGGATGACACAAATCTTGAAGCCTTCATCGCTGCGGAAGCAACCTTGGCCGACCATCTGTCAGAGCAGCTTTCTCTCGCCACCGATGATCCTGCCCTCCGCTTAATCGGACATTATCTGATCGATTTTGTCGATGACGCCGGATATCTGCGCGTTGATCTCGAAGAGGTTGAAGCGCGCCTTGGCGTGGTTAGTACACAGCTTGCGGAAGCTTTGGGCCTTCTGCAGAGTTTTGAGCCAAGCGGTGTCTGCGCACTGGATGTGAAGGATTGTATGAAGATCCAGCTGCGCGAACGTGATCGCCTGGACCCGGCCATGGAAGCGCTGGTTGATCATCTTGAACTGATAGCCGAGCACGATTTCGATCGCCTGAAAACGCTCTGCCGCGTGGATGACGAGGACTTCGCCGACATGCTCCAGGAGCTGCGATCTCTGCACCCCAAGCCGGGGCACCTGTTTGGCGGCGCGCCAACCCAGCCAATCGTGCCGGAGGTCTCCGTGCGCGCAGCCAATGACGGAAGCTGGCATGTGGAACTGAACGCAGACGCCATGCCAAAGGTGCTCGTCAACCAGACCTATTACGCAACAATTGCCAAGTCCGCATCATCAAAGGACGAAATCACTTATCTCAACGATTGCCTCCAGACGGCCAACTGGCTGGTGAAAAGCCTCGACCAGCGGGCACGGACAATCCTGAAAGTCTCGTCAGAAATCGTCCGTCAACAGGATGGTTTCCTGACCTACGGGATCAGTCATCTCCGCCCGCTGAATCTCAAAACGGTGGCCGAGGCAATCGATATGCACGAGTCCACCGTCAGTCGGGTAACATCGAACAAATACATGATGACACCCCGCGGTATTTTCGAGCTGAAATATTTCTTCTCATCATCCATTTCCGGCACGGACGGTGAGGATGCCCATTCCTCTGAAGCCGTCCGGCATCAGATCAAGGAACTGGTTGATGCGGAAAACCCGAAAAAGATCCTGTCTGATGATGCCATAGTCAAACTGCTGAAAGACAAAGGCATCGACATTGCCCGCCGCACCGTCGCCAAATATCGGGAAGCCATGCATATCCCCTCTTCCGTCCAGCGTCGGCGGGAGAAGAAGCATCTGCAGACCTGAAGTCACTGTCTGGTCACAAGGCTGTCAATCTCTGATCTGCCAACCGTCAACGAAGGTATCAATCATCAGACCACGTCGGCCTGGATGAGCCTTGAATGACTGCAACAAAACCCTGGAAGCGGCTGCAACAGCTTATACTTGCTCTTGGTATGACCCTGCTGGCCGGGTGTCAGCAGCTCGGGCTGAGCGTTGTCAACTGGCCGACCTATGCCAATTTTGACATGACGCTTCACAAGGGTATCGCCTATGGCGACCAGCCTCACCAGACACTGGATATCTATTTACCGGGCCCGGATGTATCCGGTTTTATCCCTGTTGTGGTGTTCTTCCATGGCGGCAGTTGGAGAGATGGCCAGAAAGAGGACTATCGCTTCCTTGGAGACCGTCTGACAAAGCACGGCCTGGCAGTCGTCATCCCGGATTACAGGAAATTTCCTGACGTCACATTCCCTGCATTCATGCACGATGCCGCAAAAGCTGTTGGCTGGGTCCACCGGACAATGAAGAAGATCGATCCACGCGTGAGCAACCTGCACCTGATGGGCCATTCCGCCGGGGCGCATATGGGTGCACTTCTCGCTGTTGATCCCGATTATCTTACTACGGAAGGACTAGCTCCCGATGCCATCACATCTTTCATCGGTCTCGCAGGTCCTTATGACTTCACGCCTGAAGAAGAGCCCTACACGACGATCTTCGGCCCGGAAGAAACCTATCCCAGAATGCGTGCCACAACGTTTGTCAGAGGGACAGAGCCGCCAATGATTCTGCTCCATGGCTCTGACGATGATGTGGTGAACGTCAGCAACCAGAACCGCCTGGCAGAAGCAATCAGGGCAAAAGGCGGCGTGGTTAAAACACGTGTCTACGACGACACCGATCACATCAGTATCATCAGCGCCTTCACATGGCTCTATGCTGACAGTTCAGACATTGTCAGAGATGTCATACAGGACATCCAGCCACGCGCGAATACAGGCTCGCCACAAGCAAACTAGACGGTCGTCCGACTCGAACTGAGCAGAATCAGCGAATGTCTGCAAAGACAATATCTTAGAGCATTGAGAAGGCTGGATTTCCCGACCTTCTCAACGCTCGAAAGATCGGTATCCAACCTATTTCACATCTCTGTCCAGCGGCATATAGAGGTCTCCACCCTCGCGGAACTTCTCTGCCATTTTCGCCATTCCCTCCTTCTGCGCCTCGGAACGAATGTCATGGGAAATCCGCATAGAGCAGAACTTCGGACCACACATGGAACAGAAATGTGCCACCTTGTGCGCTTCCTTCGGCAGGGTCTGGTCATGGAACGAGCGGGCCGTTTCCGGGTCGAGAGACAGGTTGAACTGGTCTTCCCAGCGAAACTCGAACCGCGCCCAGGATAGAGCGTCGTCTCTGATCTGCGCAGCGGGATGTCCCTTTGCCAGATCGGCTGCATGAGCCGCGACCTTGTAGGTGATCACTCCGGTTTTCACATCATCCCTGTCGGGCAGCCCAAGATGCTCTTTCGGCGTCACATAGCAAAGCATGGCCGTACCATACCAGCCAATCATCGCAGCCCCGATACCTGAAGTAATATGGTCATAACCCGGAGCAATATCCGTGGTCAGAGGGCCAAGCGTATAGAATGGCGCTTCACCGCAGGTCTCCAGCTGCTTGTCCATATTGGCCTTGATCTTGTGCATCGGCACATGACCCGGGCCCTCTATGATCACCTGACAGTCCTTGGCCCAGGCAATCTTGGTCAATTCACCAAGGGTTTCAAGCTCGGCAAACTGGGCCGCGTCATTGGCATCGGCAATGGATCCCGGCCGGAGGCCATCCCCGAGGGAGAAGCTGACATCATAGGCGCGGCAGATATCGCAGATTTCATTAAAATGCTCATACAGGAAGCTTTCCTTGTGATGATGCAGGCACCACTTGGCCATGATTGAACCACCCCGGGACACAATACCCGTCACCCGGTCAACCGTGAGCGGGATATGATGCAGCCTGATACCCGCATGGATGGTGAAGTAATCGACCCCCTGCTCCGCCTGCTCAATCAGCGTATCCCGATAAACCTCCCAGGTCAGATCCTCGGCGATCCCGTCAACCTTCTCAAGCGCCTGATAAAGCGGCACGGTTCCGATCGGCACAGGTGAGTTCCGGATAATCCATTCCCGGATATTGTGGATGTTCCGGCCCGTGGAGAGGTCCATCACCGTGTCTGCTCCCCAGCGGGTTGCCCAGACCATCTTCTCCACTTCCTCAGCCATTGAGGACGTAACAGCAGAGTTGCCGATATTGGCATTGATCTTGACGAGGAAGTTCCGCCCGATAATCATCGGCTCGGATTCCGGGTGATTGATATTTGACGGGATCACCGCCCGACCACGTGCGACCTCATCGCGAACAAATTCAGGTGTGATGAAATCCGGAATACTCGCGCCCCAGTCTTCTCCATCACGCTGCATTTTTTCTTTCAGCTCAGCCCGGCCGAGATTCTCGCGAATAGCAATAAATTCCATCTCAGGCGTGACAATGCCCGCCCGTGCATAGGCCAACTGGGTCACGGCCTTGCCATCCGTGGCACGCAGGGGCTGATGCTTTGACGGGAATTCGGGAACCAGCTTGGCACCGGAAACATTGCCATTATCTTCCGGCTTCACATCACGTCCCTGATAGGCTTCCACATCACCGCGTGCCTTTATCCATTCTGCGCGGTGGCGGTTCAGTCCCTTACTGATATCGGTCTGGATATCGGGATCGGTATACGGGCCGGAGGCATCATAAACGACAACGGCAGGTTCACCTGCAGTCGGGTGAACGGCAATCTCACGCATTGGCACCCGGATATCGGGAAACCGGACGCCATTCATGTAGATCTTGCGGGACGCGGGCAACGGACCCACGGAAACAGTTGGTGTTACAGCATTCATCAGGCTCTCCTCACAAAAGGAGATCCAGATTCAATTGGGTGGGAAGCGTTGCCCGGTTCCTTGCCCTGGACGGACTCCAGTCCGCGAACAGGCTTGCAGGCTCTGACCATCCCTACGCCAGTGTGAACTGGATCAGGTTCTAAGGGTCACTGCACCGCCTGTTCAACAGAACCGCATAGCAGACTCTCAGCCCCTTGCCGGGACTCCCCTGGTACGGAGCACACCATAAGGATGCGTGACGGGGACCGTCAACCCGGCCCGATTGATAAATCCGTGCACATGATAGCCTTCCCTCTTGGCAGGCACTGTAAAAACTCTCTAGGCTACAGACAGTAACAGTCATCAGCTCCTGGAGATCCCTTATGGCCGTCAGCAAGCCGAACTCGCTTGAAGCGAAAGACACGACCTTTCTGGTACATCCCTATACCAATCTGGCAGTTCATGAAGACAAAGGCCCGATGATCATTGATCATGCCAAAGGGATCCGTCTCTATGATCAGGACGGAAACGGCTATATTGACGGTCTTGGCGGCCTCTGGTGTGTTTCACTCGGCTTCAGCGAGAAACGCCTGCGGGATGCGGCTCAGAAGCAGCTGGAAACTCTGCCGTTTTCTCACAGTTTTGCCCATCGCTCCCATAAACCAGTCATCGAACTGGCTGAAAAACTCGTATCCATGGCACCGGAGCCAATCTCGCGCGCCTTCTTTACCAATTCCGGTTCGGAATCTGTCGACACCGCCATCAAGACCGTCTGGTATTACAACAACGCTCTGGATCGGCCTGAGAAGAAGAAAATCATCGGACGGGAACGCGCCTATCACGGGGTTCTCTGTGCATCCGGCAGCCTCACCGCGCTGCCCTACGCATCTGCTGGCTTTGACATGCCGGTGAATGACCGCTTCCTGAAAGTTTCAACACCCTGCCACTATCGATATGGCCAGGAGGGTGAAAGCGAGGAAGAGTTCGCCACACGTCTGGCCCAGGAACTGGATGACCTGATCATCGCAGAAGGCCCTGAGACAGTCGCCGCTTTCTTCGCCGAGCCGCTGATGGGTGCGGGTGGCGTCATGCCACCGCCAGCGACCTATTTCGACAAGGTTCAGGCAGTCCTCAAAAAGCATGATGTGCTGTTTGTGGCTGATGAGGTTATCTGCGGCTTTGGTCGCACGGGCAAGATGTGGGGATCGGAAACCTATGGCATTAAGCCGGATCTGATTACCTGCGCCAAACAGCTGTCCTCAGCCTATCTGCCAATCGGGGCCGTCCTGATGTCGGAACAGATCTATGAAGCCCTACGTGAACATTCTGCAAAGCTCGGCGTCTTCGGCATCGGCCTGACCTATGGCGGCCATCCTGTAAGCGCGGCTGTGGCTCTGGAAACGCTTCGGATCTATGAAGAAGACAACATTATTGACCATGTGCAGGCTGTCAGCCCACACTTCCAGAAGCGCCTGCGCGCGCTCGGCGACCACCCGCTGGTAGGCGACGCCCGTGGTGCGGGTCTGATCGGCGGGCTGGAACTGGTCAGAAACAAGGACACCAAAGAGAATTTTGACCCATCCGAGAAGATCGGTCCGATGGCGGTCGAAGAAGCACAACACCGGGGCCTGCTGAACCGGGCAACGCCGTTTGATACATACGCTCTATGCCCGCCACTGATCGTCAATGAGGCGGATATTGATGATATGTTTGATATCACCGAAGCCGCCCTGGATGCGGTCAAGGCTCGCATAGGTTAAGCGGAGAATGGTCTGGCTTCAAAAGGAAGCCAGACCATCTGACATTATTTCACGGCAAACTGGTAACTTGCCGGGGTCCAGACATAGCTGGTCTGATGCTTGGCCACATAGCCGACAGCCGGGAACGGCATATGATACCCGGTTACCGGAATCCGATCCGTCGCCACCATATCCAGAATACGCCTGCGGGTCTTTGCAGCGGCTTCCTTGTCAAAATCAAAGACGATATGCCATTCCGGTCTCTGCAGTGAGAGAACGAAATGGTTACAGATATCGCCCCAGATCAGGAGCTGCTGGCCCTCACTTTCAATGTGATAGGCCATATGCCCCGGTGTATGTCCAAATGTGGCCAGTGCCTTGATGCCGGTGACCACATCCCCTTCATTCTCAAGGAAACTCAGTTTCTCGGCAATCGGCTTGACATTGGACTGGACCAGCGTCCCGATGCGGGCTGTCGGGCCTGACAGGTGCTTGTCATCACTCCAGAAATCATACTCCACACGGCCCGTTACATAACGGGCATTCGGGAAGACTTCCTGACCATTGGCCATAATCCCGCCGATATGGTCCGGATGCATGTGGGTGATGACCACAACAGTCACAGAGGCCGGGTCGATGCCAGCCGCCTTCATACCATGGACGAGTTGACCACTGCCATCAGAGCCCTGGGCATTGCCCGTGTCGAACAGCACGACATCCTTGCCGGTCTTGATGATAACCGGGGTAAACTGGATCGCCATGGCACTGGTTGGCAGGAAATTGCTATCGGCCAGCGTGTGGACGTCATCAACCGGCTGATCAATGCCAAACACTTTGGTAATCGGCGACACCTTCCGGACACCGTCCAGAATGGTGGTGATTTCAAACGACCCCAGTTTGAACTGGTTGACCGTTGGGGTAACCAGCGGCGAAGACGCGGCGATTGCCGGGCTGGATGTAATAGACAATGACGGAGCAACCGCTGCAGCAGTCGCACCGGCTAACAAGGCACGGCGTGAGAAAGATAGATCTTGAGACATGATTTCACTCCCTTTTGGTGAAGTCTCACAATGGATACAGATTATTGGACCGCTCGTTCTTGTGTCGAGTTAAACACCCCTCATACGCAGACAACTTTTCGTTAGATCGGAATATGCCATGGAGACGCAGCGTTTGAATGACGACAAACGACAATCCATTTGACACAAGAGCCGGATCATGTCCCGACTAGGATCAAGACTCAGGGGCCACATCAGGATTTGCAGCGATGACAGACCTTGCCTTCACACCCGCAACCGATCTTATCGACATGCTGGACCGGCGGGAACTCTCTCCCGTTGAACTGATGGAGGCCATCATTGCGCGCATTGATGCAGACAATGACCAGATCAACGCTTTCATCACTCTTGATCTTGACCAGGCAATGGATGAGGCAAGGGCTTCCGAACGTCGGCGCATGCAAAACAATGCAAAAGGTATACTCGACGGCATTCCTTATGCGGTCAAGGATTCCTTCGATACGAAAGATCTGCGCAGTACGTCCGGCTCTCTGATTCATGAGGACAGGGTACCGGACCGCGACCATCTCCATGTCAAACGAATGCGGGATGCCGGAGCCATCGTCTTCGGCAAGACCAATATTCCCGAATTCTGTTATGGCGGGCAAAGTGCCAATGCCGTGGCAGGCATCACCCGCAATCCCTATGATCTGTCGCGCACCGTTGGCGGCAGTTCCGGTGGAGCGGGTGCTGCCATCGCAGCCGGGATGGCAAGTCTCGCCGATGGCAGCGATCTGGGCGGCTCTGTCCGCGTGCCTGCCGGATGGTGCAATATGGTCGGCTATCGGCCTTCTGTCGGCGGCATGCCGACCTACCCCAAGGCTTCTCCCTTTGATGGTCTTAGCGTCTGGGGGCCAATGACCCGCACAATCGCCGATACGGCACTGATGGTGGATGTGACAACAGGTTGGGACAAGCGCTCCCCGCTCAAGACCACATCGCGCCATGGATCCTGCCTCAAACGATTGAACAGACCCATCAGCGGGCTACGGATCGCATGGTCTTCAAGGCCTCTCGGAGCGCAAACGCATCCAGATGTAGAAACAGTCTTGGATACAGCACGGCAGGTGCTGGTCGATCTGGGCTGCGATGTAACGGATGCCTGTCCTGATATTCAGGAGATTTTCATCGCCCAGCACGTAGCACGCAGCTTGAAAGCCTTTTCCGAACTAGGCCCTCTTGTCGGAGAAAACGAGACCATCGTCAGCAAGGCCGTGCGAAATTCCATTGATGATGGCCGCCGCCTGTCTGTGCAGCAAATCGCTCATGCCCGACGTATTCAAGCCCAGTGCTGGGAAACGCTTATCGCATTCTTTGACGATTATGACATCCTGGCCTGGCCAACCAATCCGGGATTGGCCTTTTCGGCCGACACTCCGGTTCACGATGTGGAAGCGGACTGGACCAGTGTCACGGCAACACCGATCCTCGGCCTGCCCGCTCTTTCTGTGCCTGCCGGCTTCAGTCCGGATGGCTTGCCTGTGGGATTGCAGCTTCTGGCTCCGGTTTATGAAGACCTCGAGCTTCTGCAATTGGCCCACGCCTTTGAAGAGGCAACCGGCTGGTGGAAAACACGACCGACAGGCAGAGGTGACTAGGGCCAGTGTCAGGATCAGAACCCTGACCCGGCATACGCTCTAAACAGAGAACGGTTTGATGTGAACACCATCGCCGTCAGCGCACAGGGTGTGATGAGGCGGGACGCTGTTCCAGCATTCCGTCTGATCATCGAGAGGTTCAGACACGACAATCAGATCTCCCTTCAGGTTCCGCCTGTGATAGAGCGTTGGGGGAGCGTCATCTGATGCGCAGCGGAATGCAAAAATGCGTTCCCCATCTGATAGACAGGCCGTAAACCGCAGTGCGGATTCAATTCCAGCTTTGCGCATTTCATCCCGCGTCATTTCAAGCACCGTACGAACAGCCTCAATCGGATCCTGTTCCAGCCCGTGCATGATCATCAGCTTGAACAAAAGCTCTGAATCGGTCGTCCCAAGGCGGGACGCATAAAGATCATCGGGCAGTCTGTTCTCAAGCGCCCGACGGACCTTCCCATATCCTCCAATCTGACCATTATGCATAAACAGCCAGTTATTCCAGGTAAACGGATGACAGTTGGCACGGGTTGTCGCTGTGCCCGTTGACGCGCGCACATGAGCAAAGAACAGGCGTGACTGAATCTGGTCTGCCAGATGCCTGAGATTGTCATCATTCCAGGCCGGCAGAATTTCCCTGTAGAGACCTGGCACATCCCGGGAGCCATACCAGCCAAGCCCGAAACCGTCACCATTGGTCTCTGTCTTGGCCTCACTCGCATGCAGGCTCTGGTGGATCAGCGAATGATCCGGCTGTGTTACCAGGGCGCTGAGATAGACAGGTTCTCCATGATAGGCCAGCCAGCGGCACATGTCTCAATCCTCCGACATTGTTTATCGCAGCCTGCCACAAATCCCTTTCACAGCACGTTAAATTTACAGAGAGGCCAGGGTCAGGACCCTAACACCCTATCGCACATGGATGGTTCTGCACTTGTCGTCGCGCACCTGCCAACCGTGCCGGACAAGTTCCGGGTCTGCGTGTTCTTCTTCCGGATAACCGACACACAGAAGGGCGATGAACTGCCAGCTCTCCGGCACATCAAGGGAAGCCTTGATTTCATCCGGATCAATAATCGACACCCACCCAACACCAATCCGCTCGGCCCGTGCGGCAAGCCAGAGCGTATAGATGGCGGTTACGGTAGAATAGGCCAGGGTTTCGGGCATGGTTTTGCGCCCAAGTCCATGCCCTTCTTCCGGTTCTGTTTCCGAAAAAACCGCCAGAAGAACCGGCGCATCCTTCAGACCGGACAATTTGAGTTGAGCATAGAGCCGGGCCTGCTCGCCTTTATAGTCCTGAAGGGCCTCTGCATTGGCTGCTTCGAAATTCCGGATCAATCCATGCCGCAGTTCCGGCGATTTGATGGAGATAAACCGCCATGGCTGCGCATTCCCGACCGACGGGGAAAGGGACGCCACATCAATAAGGCCCTGAACCTGATCATCAGTCAGGGGGTCTGTTCTGAAGCGGCGCACATCCCGACGCCAGATCAGCAGATCCTGAAACTGATCCTGAAAATCTTCACCGAATTCCGGCGGCGATAGCTCCTGCACCGATAGCCCCAATTCTGTCCCCGAATATGATCGCATAAAGCTGATCTCTACAACCACAGGCACCCGAAATCACACATCTCGTCAAGTGTAAAGTATGCCGTAGCTTCATCTCATATTTATGCGTTTGTTACTTATTCGGCAACTGCCAGATCGGAGCTGAGGAAACCACCGGATTGCCGCGCCCAGAGAGAGGCATAAAGCCCACCACGCGCAAGGAGCTCATCATGGGTACCCTCTTCCACAATCCGGCCCTGATCCATGACAACCAGCCGGTCCATTGCCGCAATGGTCGAGAGGCGATGGGCAATGGCGATTACCGTCTTGCCTTCCATCAGCTCATAGAGATTTTCCTGAATGGCCGCTTCGACCTCACTGTCGAGCGCACTTGTGGCTTCATCAAGCACAAGGATAGGCGCATTTTTCAGGAGCACACGCGCAATGGCTATTCTCTGTCTCTGGCCGCCTGACAGCTTGACGCCGCGCTCACCCACATGGGCGTCATAGCCGCTGCGACCATTCATGTCTTCAAGCCCGAGAATAAAATCATGCGCCGACGCCTTGCGCGCCGCTTCCATCACATCGTCCCAGCTGGCGTCCGGATTGCCATAGCAGATATTGTCATAAACAGACCGATGCAGCAGCGATGTATCCTGTGTCACCATGCCGATAGCCTGCCGCAGGCTGTCCTGTGTCACAGCGGAAACATCCTGCCCGTCAATTTCAATTCGGCCGGTTTCAATATCATAGAAGCGCAGAAGCAGAGACACGAGTGTCGACTTGCCCGCTCCGGAACGACCCACAAGGCCAATTTTCTCACCCGGAGCAATGGACAGGGACAGATTGTCGATAACACCCGCAGTGCTCGAGCCAGCCCCCTTGCCATAATTGAAATGAATGGTCTGATAGGAGATGGAGCCTTTCGCCACGTCCAGTTTCCGTGCTCCCGGCCTGTCCACCACAGACTGGGTACAGGCAATGGTCTCCATTCCATCCCGAACAACGCCGATATTCTCAAACAGAACAAACACTTCCCAGAGAATCCACTGGGACATGCCCTGCAACCTGAGAACAAGCCCCATGGCAAAAGCCACCGCACCTGCCGTAACCGCTTCAGCCTGCCACAGCCAGACGGATACCGCGCCCACGGAAAAGATCAGCAGGCCATTCAGCAGATGCAGGATTGATGTGAGATTTGTCGACAGGCGCATCATCCGGAACACGGACTGCAGAAACCGGTCCATGCCCTCTCGCGCATAGGCATCTTCATGATGGGCATCGGCAAACATCTTGACCGTTGCAATATTGGTGTAGCTGTCCACAATCCGCCCGGTCACACCGGAGCGTTCATCAGCCTGTTCCTTGGCCAGAAGGCTCATCTTCGGAACATAATATCGCAGGATGATCAGGTACCCCGTGAACCACAGAATCATGGGCGCGGACAACCGGATATCCGTTGCCGCAAACATCACCACGGCGGCGGTGAAATAGACGACAACATAGAGCAGGACTTCAGTGATCTTGAGGACCGTGTCCCGGATCGCCAGAGAGGTTTGCATGATCTTGGTCGCCAGCCGCCCGGCAAAATCATCCTGAAAATACGCCAGGCTCTGGCGAAGCAGATAGCGGTGGGCCTGCCAGCGAATCCGCATGGCAAAGTTACCCAGAAGCCCCTGATGCAGAATGGCTTCGTAGATGAATTTGAGCACAGGCAGAACAATCAGGGTCAATATGCCCATTACAAGCAGGTCTGAGCTGTGATCCTGCCAGAACGTCTCCCGATTGCTGGACGATAGCCAGTCGACAATATCGCCCACAAACGAAAACAGCAGCACATCCAGGACGCCAACCACGGTCGCCAGGAGCGATGTCACTGCCAGCAGAGGCCAGAATGGTCGTGCATAGTGAATAATAAACGTCCAGAAGCCTTGCGGCGGCATATCAGGCCGCGCATCCGGAAAAGATGGCGTGAGAGATTCAAGCCATCGATAAAGTGACATCAGCACGAACGCCTCCGATGCAATCACTTGGCAACAAACGAAATTAATAGGTCTTGACCCTAGCATAAACAAAAATGAATTTATGCACTTAAATCATGAAACATATTGATCAATAGACAAAAAGAAAACGCTGCGGGTTATCCCGCAGCGCTTCCGTTTTCTGCATACCTGAAAAGGCCTATTCAGCAGCAATCGAGTAACAGGGAGCCGCCCCGAGTACACTGTCATCCACATGGTTCTCAAATTTTGAGAAATTCTCCACAAACATACCCACTAGGCGCGCAGCCTGAGCATCATAGGCGTCTTTGTCAGCCCATGTTTCACGCGGGTTGAGGATGCCGTTATCCAATCCGTCCAGAGCAATCGGCACATCAAAGCCGAAATGCTCATCCTGACGGAAGGAGGCATTCTCCAGCGAGCCATCAAGCGCGGCGCTCAGCAAACGGCGCGTTGCCTTGATCGGCATCCGCTCACCAACACCATAAGCGCCTCCGGTCCAGCCGGTATTCACCAGCCAGCAGGTCGCATCATGACGGGCAATGAGGTCGCGCAGCAGATTGCCGTATTCTGACGGATGCCGCGGCATGAACGGAGCACCAAAACATGTGGAGAATGTCGCCTGCGGTTCGGTCACACCTTTCTCGGTTCCAGCAACCTTGGCGGTATAACCGGACAGGAAGTGGTACATGGCCTGGGCCGGTGTCATTCTGGCAATCGGAGGCAGCACGCCAAAGGCATCCGCTGTCAACATGATGATGGACTTGGGATGCGGTGCACGACCGGTTGCGCTGGCATTTGGAATGAAGTGGATCGGATAGGCACACCGGGTGTTCTCCGTCTTCGATCCGTCAAAGAAATCCGGCTTGTGGGTATCTTCATCCAGAACCACATTTTCAAGAACGGTCCCAAACCGCTCCGTCGTCGCATAGATTTCCGGCTCAGCTTCACGGGTCAGGCGAATGGTTTTCGCGTAACAGCCCCCTTCGAAGTTGAAGATGCCGTCTTCACCCCAACCATGCTCATCATCCCCGATGAGCGTACGGTCCGGGTCAGCTGACAGGGTGGTCTTGCCAGTTCCGGAGAGACCAAAGAACAGGGCGGAATCTCCATTGTCTCCCACATTGGCTGAGCAATGCATCGGCATGACGCCCTGTGGTGGCAGCAGGAAATTCAGATAGGAGAAGACAGACTTTTTCATCTCGCCCGCATAGGACGTTCCTCCGACCAGAACAATCATCCGTGTGAGGTCGCAGGCGATAACCGTTTCAGTCCGGCATCCATGCCGCTCCGGATCAGTCTTGAAGCTGGGCAGATCGATGATCGTCATCTTCGCAGCGAAATCCGCCAGCTCATCACGCCCGGGGCGCAACAACAGATTACGAATGAAAAGGGAATGCCACGCATATTCTGTATAAACGCGCACAGGAAGGCGATAACTCGGATCCGCCCCGCCATAAAGATCCTGGGCGAACAGCTCACGCCCTTCGGCATGGGCCACAAAGTCCGACAGAAGCAGGTCGAAATGCTCCTGTGTCATCGGTTTGTTATTGTCCCACCATACTGTGTTTTCAGTGGTTGAATCACGGACGATGAATTTATCCTGGGCGGAACGACCGGTATGCTGGCCGGTTTCTACCGTCAGGGCTCCGCCTTCAGCCAGGCGGCTTTCACCGCGCTTCAGGCTTTCCTCGTAAAGGCGGGGCTCGGTATAGTTCCAGTGAACAGCGGCCAGATTGGTCAGGCTGATGGCATCAGTCCCTGCGATGGGACCTGTGGTGCTGGTCTGTGTCACCATGCACTCCCTGTTTGCGACAAGCTGGATGCACCGAATGCCGCAACAGGCCCCGGTACACCGTGTTTTGGGCGATGGACGAGCTTAAGCTCTGTAGTTTGAATGCCGCGAAACTAGTGGGTCTTCAGTAGACTGACAAGCTGTTCTTTTGTTCCATCCGACCTTTTTTATTCTATTTCCGAACAGAGAAATTATGTTCCGATATGCGAAATTTCGACAGATTGACTCCATCCATCGGAGAAAATGCGCCGAATTCTCCTATCAGGAGCCCGTTCTGGCCTTCCGGGCCATGGTTGCAAGCACCGCCCGCAGCTGATCCGGTGTGACTACCCTCTCAGGAAAGGGAATCCGCATCCGGTCGGCTCCGTTGGTGATGTCAATTCCATCCGGATCAAGCCCTGTCATCGTCCAGTTCACATCTACAGACTGATCGCCATGCATCTGCGCATAGAGCGCAAGGGCATCAGCGTGGTCAGTGTTCATATGCTCAATCGCACCCGCTTCCGCTTCAATCAGAGCTTCCGCATCAGAGCAATCAGTCAGAATATCCTCAGCTGCAACACTGACGATCCGTCCGAAGCCGGCCACCAGATGCGCCGCATCGATGGCCATGCGGTAGATGGCAAAATCCTTAAAATGGGCATACCCCTCAGCCTCTGGCTGCGCTGCAAGAAACCGGGCGCGATCAACAGGATCATCGGAGACAGAAACCTGCCCCATCATGGTGACACGGGCGATCATCAGGGGATCACCCGGCGCAAATTCATCACACAGGAGCGACACATGGCCATTCGCCTTGATGTTGGCTGTGTGCCTTGCCAGATCAGAAAGCAGCATCAGCGGTGATCCGTCATGAGCGGTCGCCACGGTCACCAGGCTGACAAAGGGATGACCTGTCTCGGCATCCTGGGTCCCGAGTGCCGCTGTGCGTGATGAACGGATCAGGCGACGGATTGTGTCAACGGGCGAGAATTCATCTTTTTCTGACATGGAACAGCTCATCTGAAAATCAAGCAAGAGGCATCGTTGATATCAAGTTGGCCCTCTGGATCTCAATCCACAACCCCGCGGCCAATTGTCGTCGTAAAAACACAGGTCAAATATCGAAACGCCGGAACAGATATACGCATCATCTGGCCCAACTTCACTCCTGATTGCCTGAAAAACAACGAAAAATACCGCTTCATCGCCTTATCTCCACTCGCATTTCCCGGCACTTGCCTTATTTTATACGTAATCGTCGGCGCAAAAGCGGATGATGACGAATAGGACCAAACAGGGGGGCTCCCAGAAGCCCATGGTCCGAAGAGGAGTCGATTTATGCCCACTATCGCGCTCGTTGATGATGACCGCAACATTCTCACATCCGTCTCCATGGTTCTGGAAGCGGAAGGCTACAAGGTACAGACCTATACCGACGGAGCATCCGCACTGGATGGCCTTGACATCGGCATGCCGGACCTTGCGATCTTCGACATCAAGATGCCTCGTATGGACGGCATGGAATTGTTGCGCCGCCTGCGACAGAAATCAGAACTGCCGGTTATCTTCCTGACATCCAAGGATGATGAGATTGACGAACTGTTCGGCCTGAAAATGGGGGCCGACGACTATATCCGCAAACCGTTCTCACAGCGTCTTCTGGTGGAGCGGGTGAAAGCTGTTCTGCGTCGCGCACAGCCCCGCATGGATGCAACGGCAAAACCCACCGATAGCGCTAAACTCCTGGAACGTGGCGCCCTGTCCATGGATCAGGAGCGCCACACCTGCACCTGGAATGGTGAGCAGGTCACCCTGACCGTAACCGAGTTCCTGATCCTCTATGCGCTGGCTCAACGCCCTGGCGTTGTCAAAAGCCGCAACGCCCTGATGGATGCCGCCTATGACGATCAGGTCTATGTGGATGACCGCACCATCGACAGCCACATCAAGCGCCTGCGGAAAAAATTCAAGGTCGTTGATGATGATTTCGACATGATTGAAACTCTTTATGGCGTAGGATATCGCTTCCGCGAGTGATCATCCTGACGCGGGGTCCAGTGTGAACCCGATCTGGGCCGAGAATGTGCAAGGCCCAAATGTGAGCAGAAATGGCTGAAGTACAGCAAAACAGAACTGCATCCCCTCTGTGGCGAAGGGCCAAGCGCCTGCCCCTGATGCGGTTATGGCTGCGCATTGGCCATTTCATCCGCCTGCATCTGCTATCAAGCCTGACGCGGCGCATTGCCGTGCTTAATCTGGCAGCGCTGGTGGTTCTGGTCTCAGGCATTCTTTACCTCAACCAGTTTCGCGATGGTCTGAATGATGCACGTGTGGAAAGCCTGCTGGTTCAAGGCGAGATCATTGCAGCGGCCATTGCATCTTCAGCGACGGTCGAAACCGACACCCTGACGGTTGACCCGGAACGACTTTTGCAGCTTCAGGCTGGCGAAAGTGTGTCACCGTTTGACGAGTTCCTCGACGACTTCCCGATCAATCCGGAGAAGGTTGCCCCAATTCTGCGTCGATTGATCTCACCAACACGGACCCGGGCCCGGATCTATGACCGGAATGGCGATCTGACGCTTGATTCCCGGAACCTCTACTCCCGCGGTCAGATCTTCAGCTTCAATCTGCCCAGCCCGGCAACCAGACAGCTACCCTGGTATCAGTCTGCCTGGTCCAGTTTCATCGCCTGGTTCAATCGCAATGATCTTCCGCCCTATAAGGAGCTTGGCGCGGCCAACGGACGCGGCTATCCGGAAGTGGTCACGGCACTGAATGGCTCACCCGCCAGTGTCATCCGCTCGACTGAGGACGGCGTTCAGATTGTATCGGTCGCGGTACCGATTTCGCGGTTCCGCGCTGTACATGGCGTATTGCTTTTATCCAAGCGCGGTGGCGATATTGATGCGATCATCCAGGCGGAACGTCTGGCGATTGTGCGCGTATTTGCCGTAGCCGCAGTCGTTACAAGCGTTCTCTCGATCCTGCTGGCCAGTACCATTGCAGGACCGATCCGCCGCCTGGCGGCAGCTGCAGACCGGGTACGCCAGTCTATTCGAGCCCGTGAAGAAATTCCGGATTTCTCTGAGCGTTCCGATGAAATTGCGGCTCTCTCCGGCTCTCTCCGCGACATGACCCGCGCGCTTTACGATCGGATTGCCGCCATTGAGAGTTTTGCAGCAGACGTGGCCCACGAATTGAAGAATCCGCTCACCTCTCTCAGAAGCGCGGTCGAGACCCTGCCGCTTGCACGCAATGATGAAAGTCGGGAACGGCTGCTTGGCATCATTCAGCACGATGTAAGACGGCTCGACAGGCTGATCAGTGATATCTCCGACGCATCCCGTCTGGATGCGGAACTGGTCAGACGTGATACAGAAACCGTCGATGTGGCAGAGCTGGTCGACGCGATGGTCTCACTTCAGCAGGAAACCGCGGCCCGTCACAACGTCACCATAGCGCACCATATCGAGCAGGATGGTGCGTCACTCAAGGTCCTGGGCCATGGCAGTCGGTTGGCGCAGGTTCTCACCAACCTGATGGACAATGCCCTGTCGTTTTCACCGGATGGAGGGACCATTACCCTGACCGTACGCCGCTATGGCCATTTTGTGGAAGTCATCGTGGATGACAATGGTCCCGGTATCCAGGCCGATCAGGTCGACCGTATTTTCACACGATTCTATACAGACAGGCCGGAAGGCGAAAGCTTCGGCAACCATAGCGGCCTCGGTCTCTCCATCTCCCGTCAGATCGTCGAGGCCCACAAAGGCACGCTTTCAGCGGAAAACCGCTATGCGCCGGATGCGGATGAGACTGCACGACCGGAAGGCGCGCGTTTCATCGTCTGCTTGCCTGCAAAATGACGACCACCTGTCTGCATGCAACAACCATCAGACTTGGCCATCACGGCGTCATGATCCGTGGGGCGTCCGGGTCCGGTAAATCAAGTCTCGCAGCCCACATTCTCAGACACAACGCCTCAGCCCTTGTCAGTGATGACTATACAAGCGTTACAGCCGTAAACGGCAGGCTGATTGGAAAAGCACCAGACACGATCAACGGCCTCATCGAAATCAGAGGAAAAGGCATAGAACGCTTCCCGGCAGAGCCTGCGGTTTGCATCCATCTCGTTGTCGATTTACTGCCTCGCGCTGATGTGGACCGCATGCCTGAACCAGAAGCACTGGAATGCACTATTCTTGATGTCGCGGTAAAACGGCAGCCTGTTCCCTGTTTCGATGAGAATGCAGAGGATCTGATCCGCTTCGCGCTGAGGGGCTGATTGAGGTTAAAACTGTCACAAAAAGCACCATTCTTTATTATTGGCACTTGCACTTGTAGTGTGACGAGCCAATGATATCTGACACAATGAGAAAGTCTTGCGACTCACTCGGGCATAACAAGGATACAAGCGGCATGATTGGCCTGATATTGGTGACCCATGGACGCCTGGCAGAGGAATTCAGGTCAGCCCTGGAACATGTAGTCGGTCCTCAATCCCATCTGGAAACCATCTGCATCGGCCCTGATGATGATATGGAGCAGCGGCGCGAGGATATTCTCGGCGCCATTGCCAGTGTGGAAACAGGGGAAGGGGCTGTTCTCCTCACAGATATGTTCGGCGGCACACCCTCCAATCTGGCCATTTCAGTAATGGAAGCAAACCGCATTGAGGTTGTTGCAGGGGTCAATCTGCCCATGCTGATCAAGCTGGCCAGTGTCAGACAGGACCGCACCCTCGCAGAAGCTGTAAGCGAGGCACAGGACTCAGGACGGAAATATATTACAGTAGCCAGTCAGGTTCTGCAGGGCTGATCAGGGGATAACAAAGACACTATGACTGTAGAAGCCGTTTCTGATGCGGACATCAAGACAACACTCACAATCGTCAACCAGCGTGGTCTTCACGCCAGAGCATCAGCTAAGTTCGTTCAGTGCGTTGAGCAGTTCTCTGCACAGATCACAGTGTCAAAAGATGGCCAGAACGTCTGCGGCACTTCAATCATGGGCCTGATGATGCTGGCCGCATCCCGGGGCTGCACCATTGATGTTGCAGCATCCGGCCCTGAAGCAGACCAGGTAATCAAGGCTCTTACAGAGCTCGTGGGAGACAAGTTTGGCGAAGGCGAATAACGCCTGGTGATCCAGTGTGAAAAACTGTGATACTACCTGAACGCTATATGAACGCGCTGTTCCGATTGGATACAGACAAGTTTGGCTAATCTCCTTTTCAACAGATCGGGCACCGCCCGCCAGCACCGAGGAGACCAACATGACATACGTTGCACGCAAACTGGTTCTGTCACTTATCGCCGCCTCCACCCTGTCACTGGGTGCGGTACAGGCATCCCACGCAAAAGGCGCCGTCACCTGGTCGGGTGTCGCAACAGAGCAGACAAGAACCGTCCAGCAGATTCATCACCGGGAAATTCGACGCAAACAGGTCCGCCGTATCCTGCGCCGCAATGGCTTTCATAATATTCATGACATCCGTCGCAAAGGCCGGATCTATGTCGCCCACGCCGTAACCAGCTATGGTCGGGATGCCAAGATCAAAGTTCATGCAAGATCCGGAGAGATTCTGTCTGTCCGCCACAAGCAGGCTCACCGCGCCCATGGCAAGCGTCAGGTCCGCAAGACAATTCAACGACTGCGGCACAAGGGATTCCACAATTTTTCCCACAGACGCCAACGGAACGGCCTGGTTATCTTTAAAGCCACAAACCGTTACGGAGAACGGATCAAATTCAAAATTGATCGCTATAGCGGCCGCGTCGTCAAACGTAAATTCGTTGGCTATGATCACAGAGCGAAGCCATATCACACCGGAAGCGATTTCAATTTTACAAGCCCGGACGGTTCTTTCAGCCTTGGCGTGAGTTTCTGAAAACACCCGCCCGCAAGAACTGCAGAGACGACAAGGTGGAGCAGTGATGCTCCACCTTTTTCATTTCTCATAAAGCATTCTTTATATCTTGATTGAACCATAACTCTTTCCGGTCTATATAAACCGCCGAGTAAAGGTTCAACCATGGGGTCATCTGACCGCTTGATCGAGAGAACAGCCATGACGAAGACAGAAGATTTTGTCGTCAAAGACCTGTCGCTGGCCGACTGGGGACGGAAAGAAATCGATATTGCAGAAACCGAAATGCCAGGTCTGATGGCCTGCCGCGATGAATTCGGTGCAAATCAGCCACTCAAGGGCGCCCGTATCACCGGCTCCCTGCACATGACGATTCAGACCGCCGTTCTGATCGAGACCCTGCAGGCTCTTGGCGCTGAAGTCCGCTGGGCATCCTGTAACATCTTCTCCACCCAGGACCATGCCGCAGCCGCGATTGCAGCAACCGGCACACCTGTCTTTGCCGTCAAAGGTGAGTCCCTCGAAGAATACTGGGATTACGTAGATCGCATTTTCGACTGGCCGGGTGAGCCATGCAACATGATCCTGGATGATGGCGGCGATGCCACCATGTACATCCTGCTCGGCGCAAAGGTCGACGCTGGTGAAGAAGTCATCCCGAACCCGGACAACGAAGAGGAAGAAGTGCTGAAAGCACAGATCCTCAAGCGCGCCAAGGCAACTCCGGGCTGGTTCACCAAGATCCGTGATTCCATTCTCGGCGTCTCCGAAGAAACCACCACAGGTGTTCACCGGCTGTATCAGCTGGCTCAGAAAGGTGAACTGCCTTTCCCTGCCATCAACGTGAACGATTCCGTCACCAAGTCGAAATTCGACAACCTTTATGGTTGCCGCGAATCACTCGTGGACGGCGTCAAACGCGCCACCGATGTGATGATTTCCGGCAAGGTCGCCGTCGTCGCCGGGTTCGGCGATGTGGGCAAAGGCTCAGCTGAATCTCTGCGCTCACAGGGTGCCCGCGTGATTGTCACAGAGATTGACCCGATCTGTGCTCTTCAGGCTGCCATGCAGGGCTATGAAGTCAAGACGATGGAAGTTGCGGCTCCGGAAGGCGACATTTTTGTCACCACAACCGGCAATAAGGACGTGATCACCATCGATCATATGCGGGACATGAAGGACCGCGCCATTGTTTGCAACATTGGCCATTTCGATAGTGAAATTCAGGTCGCTGCCCTGAAAAACTATGAATGGACGAACATCAAGCCACAGGTTGACGAGATCAAGTTCCCGGATGGCAAGAAGCTAATTCTGCTGGCAGAAGGTCGTCTGGTCAATCTGGGCTGCGCCACAGGTCACCCGAGCTTTGTGATGTCTGCGAGCTTCACCAACCAGACCCTGGCCCAGATTGAGCTGTTCCACAGCCATGGCAACTACAAGAACGATGTCTATGTCCTGCCGAAGCATCTTGATGAGAAGGTTGCACGCCTTCACCTCGACAAACTCGGCGTCAAGCTGACATCCCTCAGCCAGGATCAGGCAGACTATATCGGCGTTCCCGTCGAAGGCCCGTTCAAGCCTGAGCATTACCGTTATTAATCTGTCATAATTCGCATGCAGATTGAAACGCCGCATCCCGCCCGGATGCGGCGTTTCTTGTTGTCCAAGTACGTATTATAAGGTAAACAGGCGCGCCTTCACATTAGCCGGCTACACAGCACCACAAAGATTGAATTCGGTTCTGACTGACCATATTTGGTCTCTTTGGTGAACCACCCTCCAACCCCGGATTTGATTGACAATGGATCAGTTCAATCAATATGCCGCACTGCCTTATGTTGTCGTGGACAACAAACCCTTGCTGCTGCTCGCCACCAGCCGGGAAACACGGCGCTGGGTTCTGCCAAAGGGGTGGCATAAGGATGGGCTTGAACCTCACGAACTGGCCGAGCTCGAAGCGCTCGAAGAAGTCGGACTGAAAGGTACGATCTCCAGCACACCACTCGGCTGGTACACGTATACAAAGCGCCTTCATTTCTTCTCGCGCGTTACCTGCAAAGTCGACATCTTCGCCTTGAAGGCCGATCATCACCTGCTCGACTGGGCTGAAAAGAACCAGCGGGATCTGGCCTGGGTTTCACCTGGCGATGCCGCGAATATGGTCAGCGAGCGGGAACTGACCTCGCTTCTTGAGACCATTACCCTTCTGGATACTGAACTGACAGTCCACCCAACGGAGACAACAGGTGTCTGAGTCTCCGCGCCAGTTCGAAAAACAGGCTATCGACAAGGATCTCTCAAAGATCGGCCGCCTTGAAGATGCCGGTCGGTCCCAGATCCGACGTCTGGCTGTCCCCAGCCTCGGCGTCCTTGCCGGCCTCGTCTGCATGCTGATCATCGCCTTGACGACCGGCTGGAACCTCGAGTCCGCTCTGGTCGCAACGGCAATTCTGCTAGGTCTTTACATGGGCCTCAGCATCGGAGCCAACGACGTGGCCAATAATGTGGGACCAGCGGTTGGTGCCCAGGCCATGACCATGACAACGGCCCTTCTGATGGCCGCCACCTTCGAGATCAGCGGTGCACTCATTGCCGGAGGTGAGGTGGTGGAAACCATCCGGGGTGACATCATCAATGCCGAGCTGATGCCAAGTAGCCATGCTCTGGTTCTGACCATGCTGGCGGCTCTTCTTTCCGCCGCTCTCTGGGTTCACTGCGCCACTTATCTCCGGGCCCCGGTTTCAACAACACATTCCGTCATTGGCGGCATTCTGGGCGCGGCTATTGCCGCTGCCGGTTTTTCTGCTGTGAACTGGAATATTGTTGCTGCCGTCACCTCAAGCTGGATGGTGTCCCCCCTGCTTGGTGGCCTTGTCGGAGCCCTGCTCCAGTTGCTGGTAATGGATCGCATTCTGGAGCGTCAGAACAAGATAGCTGCCGCACGCTTCTGGGTACCGCTGCTTCTGGCCATCATGGCCTGTGCATTCATCAATTATCTGATCTTGAAAGGCTTCACCCATCTCTGGCAGCCACAGCCGGGAACACTGACCCTGACAACAGTGTTGCTGTTCGCAGGCACATATGCGCTTTGCAGGCCGTTGATCCATTTTCAGTCAAAGCCGCTTGAGAACAGCAAGCGCTCCGTCAGACAGCTCTTTCGTTTTCCTCTGCTTGTAGCCGCTGCACTTCTGTCCTTCGCGCACGGTGCCAACGATATCGCCAACGCGATTGGCCCTGTGGCCGCCATTCTGGAAACCGTTCAGACAGGTCGGATCTCAACCACAAGCACTGTCCCGTTCTGGGTCCTGGTTCTGGGGGCTCTGGGGATATCATCCGGGCTCCTGCTCTTTGGCAGACGCCTGGTCAGGCTGGTCGGTCACGAGATCACCCGCATGAATCCGATCCGTGCCTTTTGCATTGCCCTTGCAGCCACATCAACGGTCCTGCTTGCCAGCACACTGGGCCTGCCGGTCAGCACAACGCATATTACAATCGGCGCCTTGTTCGGGGTGGGCTTTGCCCGTGAGTTCAGAACCGCCTTTCAACGGGGCAGTCGGCTTAAATCAAAAAGCCTCCAGTCAAAGACCGCCAACGGGACCGCCAGCGGGACCGCGGACAAGTTTCAGCTTCAGGCCTACCAGAGACGCAAACTTGTACGCCGGTCGCATATCCTGACAATCAGCACGGCATGGGTCATCACCGTGCCGCTGACAGCCCTGCTGTCAGCCTTCATCTTTGCTGTTCTGTCAGCACTGTCCATCAGCGTCTGATCAGCCGCTACATCCTGAAACGGATTGAGGTTCTAGCTGTGTTCGACGACCACATCCGCATTGGGCTTGACCCGCTCATAAAGGTCAATAATGTCGTGATTATAGAGGCGAATGCAACCGCTGGAAGCAGCCGTCCCCACAGACCCCGGCTTGTTGGTGCCATGGATGCGGTAATAGTTATCGATGCCATTCTCAAGCAGATAGAGAGCCCGCGCGCCAAGCGGATTACTCAGACCCGGGTCCATGCCATCTTCATAGCGACGCAGTACCGGACGGCGTTGGATCATCTCTTTTGTCGGCGTCCATTTCGGCCATTCACGCTTCCAGCCGACTTTCGCGCGTCCTGACCAGGAATATCCGGCCCGACCTACACCAACGCGATAGCGCAGTGCCTTGTCCTGACCAAGCACCAGATAAAGAAACTTGTCCTTTGTGTTGATGACCAGAGTGCCACGCTTCTCATCGGTTTCATAATCAACCAGAACACGACGGTTCTGTTCCGGGATCCGTTCCACGTTCAGGGCATTAATCGGGAACTGTTCTTCCGGCAGGGATGAGTAAAGCGCCGCATAATCCGTGACACCCGCCTGCGGGAAATCAGCAAGGTTCAGCGTATTACATCCAGCCAGTCCAAGAGCCAGAGCACCTGCGAGCAATCCATTGCGTGTTACAGTCCAAGTCATCGGCTGAGGCCCACCATCCCTGAAAAACCATGCGATACTGCCTACACTGAAGATGGTTTCTTCACAAGTCTGCAGCCTATCAATTCTCATCATCCGATGGTGCAGGCACAGCCTTGCCAGCTTCCGGCTTGTTCTCAGGCATCGCCTTTTCTTCTGGCTGGTCGCTGGTTTTCAAGTCATGGAACAGCAGATGAACCGGCTGGTTGACCCAGGCCGCAATCGCTTTCTGTGCGTGTTCCGGTGTCTCCGTCGTACCGCGTATCCAGTCGTTCACAACCCCTTCGGATTCGCCCAGAAGTGCAATCAGGTTCTTGCGTGTCCGCTCACCACCCGCAGCTTCGCTCCTGGCCAAAGCAGCTTCCACACCGAACGCCCAGCGCCCCTTGCCAGCCAGATTTGCAGGCTTAAACAGGTTTTCCCCGGCCCGGTGCACATTCCCCAGCGCATTCTGGGCCATCAGGCCCGACACGATTGCAAGAAACGAGACAAAGAACGGGCTCAGGCTGTTGCCCGATCCGCTGGCAGTGGACGGATCAGCGACCACCAGCACACCGGCCTTTGCCAGGATGTAAATCGTGACTGCAGCGGAAACGCCCAGTATGGGCCGGAAAATATAATAGGATGGAGATTCGTTACGCTCCCCATAGAGGAAACCCTGGGTCAGATGGATCAGACCACCCAGCATACCCATGACCATCACAAGGATCAGAATGAGGATTTCAGGCTGCAGTGACACCAGTTTGAAGATTGGAATATAGCTTTTCTCTATGCTCTTGAGGCTCTGGAACTCGCTGGCAATCTTGTGGAGCTTGACGAATTCCTTGTTCTCACCATCCTTCACCTCGCCACTGACCTTGAACGTATAGCCCGTGACCTTCTGCACATATTCCCGTACGTCGGTAATCTGACTTTGCAGGCTCTTTTCGTTTTCAAGATCAGGTTTGCCCGCTTCAATGGCGCTGATCTGCCGGATTTGCACGTCAATCCGATCCTGTACAGCATTACGTCTGGTTACAGCCGCCTCGTAGGACAGGCGCAATTCCGTCAGCTTCCCGACATCAAGCTGGGCCGTTGAATCCGCGATCTCGATCGCGTAATTCACAAAAGACTCCATCGTGCTGTAAGTGGTTGGATAGCGCTCGCGTATCCCGGCCATAGCCTCAGGAGAGACCGCTTCGTAAACTTTCTTGCGGATCTGGATTTTCAGGGCGGAGACCGCCTCACTCTCCTTCAGCTTCACTTCCTGAAGAGCTTTCAGGCTGTCATTGGCCTGCTGAACATCATCCCGGTAGGCACGATTGCGATCCTCGCGATCGCTCAGCTTGTCTAGATAAAGCGCGATATCCTTGACCATCGAAATGGACACCGCTTCACCATTGATCTGGAGACTCTGCGCCTTGTGCTGCATCTGGTGCGCTGCAAGCGTCAGGACGACCGCAAGAATACAGAAGAGATAGAGAACAATCAGATAACTGCCAAGCAGGATCATCCGCCCCTGGCTGAACAGATCAAAAAGTGTCGACAGAAAAATCTGAAACCGTGTCTTCGACATGGTCCAACGCCCTCCCCCAAACAGAACGCAACACACGAATGGAGTGCATTTTCTCTGATACTAGCGGAAAAGAACGGAAATCACCAGAACAGGACACATTTGCAGTTAACGCACGAGAGCCACCGGGTCAGCACCAATCAGCCACAGGTGGGCTCCATGCATGAATCCCATATAGATGATCAGCCCCAGACTTCCGCCGATCAGAACGGACGCGGTTTTCAGTCCTCTCACCCTGATGAACGGGACTGCGCCAGCACCCGATACGGCCGACAGCCAGGCCTCTCGTCCCATCAGCCGTTGCATGCGCTTGTCAAAACCAAAGCTGCCCATAAGCGCGAAGAATGCAAAACTGCCGAACAGCAGGACAGAAATCAGATCACCATTTGGCGGAATATGAGACAGGGCCCACAGACCGAAGGCCCAAAGAATAGGATGACGCGACAGCACCCCCAGTGCAGACGGTATCCGGTTCGCATCCCCCTTCCGGAATCCGACAGAGAGAGGGTTGGGCACCAGACTGCCAGCAAAAAACAGGATTGAGGCAACAGGCATCACTGCAATCGGCACCCAGGCCTGCCAGACAGCGAAGGACCACAGTTCAATATAGGGGCCGCGTGCTGCAGCCGAGATAATCCAGACCAGAAGCCCCAGTGACAGGCCGGAATAGAGCACCATATAGGCGGGCCGCCCGATGACAGGGATCAACCTCTCACGCAGAGCCAGTTTGCGTGGCAGAACATGCGCTGCAAGAAACACAACAATCGACAGAACGAACTCAATCATGATCAGCTTCACTCACACACTCGATATGATCCCGGACATCTTCTGATCGAGCCATAAAAGCGCGTGTTCTAAAATGCAAACTGCATTTGGTCGCGGGGAGGATCGCCGGGAACCGGAATATTCTCGTGACGGAGCAGCCAGACCTTCAGATCAAGCCCGCCACCAAACCCGACCAGAGCACCATTGGCACCAATCACGCGGTGACAGGGCACAATCACAGGCAGAGGATTGGCATTGTTGGCCAGCCCGACCGCCCGGCTGGCACCAGGATTACCAAGCCGCCTGGCCACGTCACCATAAGACCATGTTTCCCCGAACGGGATCTGTTCAAGCTGAGCCCAGACCGATTTCTGGAACTCCGTGCCATCCAGACGGTAATCCAGATCAAACTCTGTCAGCTCACCGGCAAAATAGGCATCAAGCTGGGCGCAAGCTTCCGAAAAACCTGCATCATCCCGTCGCCAGGTCTCCGCTGGCTGTCGTAACCGATCGCTTTCGGGGAAATGCATGAAGGTCAGATGATCCGCATCACCGCCAATCAGCAGCGGCCCGATCGCGCTGTCGAGAATTGTATATCGAATGAGATCATCAGCCATGATCGAATCTCCCTGAGAGAGCAATCATCATAACAGGGGATGTTATGCCACGCCGCCCGTTTCCGGTTACGTCTGCTCGGGAGGCATGACGCGAGCCAGCAGGCTGCCATCTTCCACTTGCGCGCCGACACCATCAAACAGCAAATCAACCCGCCCGGCCACAGAAGCCGTCAAGGTATGTTCCATCTTCATGGCTTCCATCACAAGAACCGGCTGCCCCACGTCAATGATATCGCCATCAGCAACAAACAGCTTGGTGATGACCCCCGGCAGCGGTGCCGTCAATGTTGTATCACCACCAGCCGCATCATCAGCGTCAGCCAGAAGGTCTGGCAGTTCGAACACATACATCCGACCCTGATGCAGAACAGAGACCCGTCCGTCAGACGGAATAATTGTTGCCGTTACGATGCGGCCACCAAGATCGAGGCGATACCGGTCACCATCCGTATCACGAACAGAGACCCCGATTTCCTCATCTGCCACCGTCACCGTAAAGCGCCCTCCCCCCTGCGCAGTCACCAACAGATCGGACCGGTCTCCCTGATAATCGAGACTGATATGCTGCCGCGCCTCGCTCCAGTGACGCCAGCCGGACAGGGTCTCCCATGGATCGGTTCCCTCTTTCGGTTTCAAGAGCCCGAGGGCAAACAACCCCGCCACTGCAAACGCGCCCTTTGGAGGTTCAGCCGGAGCAGTCAGATCATCCAGATGCCGCTCAATCAGACCAGTATCCACATCCCCCCTGGAGAAATCTGCCTGTCGGGTCAGACGCGCCAGAAAATCAGCATTGGTCGTGCATCCAACTGCCTCTGTCGCTGTAAGGGCCTGCCACAAGCGGTTCAGCGCGGCATCCCGGTTGGGGCCATGCACAATGACCTTCGCGATCATCGGATCATAAAACGGAGTGATCACATCCCCCTGCCGCACCCCTGTATCAATACGGGCAAGCTCCTCAGGCAAGGACAGATGATGCAGTTTGCCAGTGGCGGGCATGAAGGTTCTTGACGGGTCTTCCGCATAAAGCCGAGCCTCAAAAGCCCAGCCGTTCAAGGTCAGATCATCCTGCGCGAACGGCAGAACCGCACCGGATGCGACAGCCAGTTGCAGGGCAACCAGATCAAGCCCGGTGATCAGCTCAGTGACCGGATGTTCCACCTGCAGGCGGGTATTCATTTCCATGAACCAGAAGCGATCGGGTTTGAGCCCGTCTGACCCGTCAACGATAAACTCGACAGTCCCGGCACCCTGATAGCCCACGGCCTTTGCCGCCTTGACAGCCGCGGCCCCCATGGCCTGGCGCATTGCGTCCGTCATACCCGGGGCAGGTGCTTCCTCGATGACCTTCTGATGGCGGCGCTGAAGAGAACAGTCCCGCTCGAACAGATGCACCACATTGCCATGACTGTCACCAAACACCTGGATCTCAATATGACGCGGAGAGGTGATGTATTTCTCGATCAGAACCCGACCATCGCCGAAACTCGATTGCCCCTCTCTCTGGGCAGCCTCAAGCGCAGCCTCAAAGGCGTCCGGTTGTTCCACCAGTCGCATGCCCTTGCCTCCGCCACCGGCACGCGCCTTGATCAGAACCGGATAGCCGATCTTGTCGGCCTCAGATGCCAGAAAAGCCGCATCCTGATTGTCCCCGTGATAGCCGGGAACCACGGGCACACCGGCCTCTTCCATCAGAGCCTTGGCAGCATCTTTCAGCCCCATATCCCGAATTGCAGATGCAGGTGGCCCAACAAAGACAAGGCCTGCAGCCTCAACCGCTTCAACAAATTCAGGATTCTCCGACAGAAAGCCGTAACCGGGATGGATTGCGTCTGCACCCGCTTTCCGGGCCGCTTCAATAATCCGGTCACCTTTGAGATAGCTTTCAGCAACAGCTGGAGGGCCAATCCGATATGCTTCATCAGCAAGCGTTACATGCATCGCATTCACATCCGCATCCGAATAGACGGCTACGGTGTGAATCCCGAGCTCTCTGGCAGACCGGATAATCCGACAGGCGATTTCGCCGCGATTCGCAATCAGAAGAGATCTGAACATGGTCCGGCCTCACATACGGAAAACGCCGAAGCGCGTTTCAGGAACAGGGGCATTCAGGCTGGCAGACAGGGACAGCGCCAGCACGTCGCGGCTCTTGCGCGGATCGATAATCCCGTCATCCCAGAGACGGGCCGATGCATAGAGCGGATGTCCCTGATGCTCGAACTGATCAATGATCGGTTGCTTGAACGCCATTTCCTCCTCTTCGGACCACGCGCCGCCCTTCCGCTCAATTCCGTCACGTCGAACTGTCGCCAGAACGCCGGCGGCCTGCTCACCACCCATCACGGATATCCGGCTGTTGGGCCATGTCCAGAGGAAGCGCGGCGAATAAGCCCGACCACACATGCCATAGTTTCCTGCGCCGAAAGACCCACCAACCAGCATGGTGATTTTCGGCACCCTTGCGCACGCCACAGCGGTTACAAGCTTGGCTCCATCCTTGGCGATGCCGCCAGTCTCATATTTGCGCCCGACCATAAACCCGGTGATATTCTGCAGGAACACCAGAGGAATACGCCGCTGGCAGCAGAGTTCGACAAAATGCGCGCCCTTGACTGCGCTTTCCGAAAACAGCACCCCGTTATTGGCAATAATCCCCACCGGCATACCATGGATATGGGCAAAGCCCGTTACCAGGGTCGTGCCATAGCGGGCTTTGAATTCATCAAACCGGGACCCATCCACCAGCCGTGCAATCACTTCCCTGATGTCATAGGGTTGCCTTAAATCCTGGGGAACAATTCCGGCAATCTCGGCCGGATCATAAAGCGGGTCTTCCGGGGTCTGAAGCTCCACATCCATCAGCTTCGGACGGTTCAGATCAGCAATTGATCGGCGCGCCAGAGCCAGAGCATGGGCATCATCCCGCGCCAGATGGTCCGCAACACCGGACAGTCTGGTGTGTACATCACCACCACCCAGATCTTCCGCCGTGACCTCTTCGCCTGTCGCAGCCTTCACCAGTGGCGGACCCGCAAGAAAGATCGTGCCCTGTTCTCGGACGATAATCGTCTCATCCGACATAGCCGGCACATAGGCTCCACCGGCGGTGCACGACCCCATCACAACAGCAATCTGCGGAATACCGTTGGCCGACATGTTGGCCTGGTTGAAAAAAATCCGCCCAAAATGGTCCCTGTCCGGAAACACTTCATCCTGATTGGGCAGATTGGCCCCACCGGAATCCACCAGATAGATACAGGGCAGATTATTCTCAGCGGCGATTTCCTGAGCGCGGAGATGCTTCTTCACCGACATCGGATAATACGTACCACCCTTAACAGTGGCATCATTGGCAACGATCATACAGTCGCGCCCGGAGACCCGGCCAACACCGGTGATGACACCTGCGGCGGGTGCGGCACCATCATACATGTCATGAGCCGCAAAAAGCCCTGTTTCGAGAAACGGGGAACCGGGATCCAGCAGACGACTGACACGCTCACGTGGCAGGATCTTGCCACGGGCCTCATGCCTGGCGCGCGCAGCATCTCCACCACCGGCAAGTGCCGAACCGACAGCGCCTTCGACCTCTGCCATGGCGTCTTGCATCGCCGCAACATTGTCCGCAAATCCCGGTGACGCGGGACTGATCTCACTTTTGAGAACCGCCACTCCTATCCTCCGCCTGTTCACCAAACCCAGAGTTCTGAACTCAGAACCCAAACCCTAAGCCATTGATGCACAGGACGCCATATCCGATCACAATCGAAAGCGGGGATAACATAACGTCAGCTGCCCAGGCATGGATGAAGTCTTCTAGGGTTCAGACTCATAAATTCCATCCGTTCTGCGGAGGATGGTTTTCTGTTCGGCGCGGCGGAAATCTGCAGGAAGCCTAGATGGCTTTCAAAGATTTCCAACAAAGCCGGGCTGGAAAACATCCCCGCCCTTCGGGTCTACGGGCAAGACACAGCCTGCACACGAATCAGGACTTGAATAGGATCCACCTGTCCTGCGTCCTGATTTCCGTCCATTCTGTGTCTTTCTCGTAGACAGAATGGACGGAATTTATGAGTCTGAACCCTAAATCCACTCCTCAGCCTGTAAAGAAAATGCAGTCTGGATGAAAAGGGAGACCCGGCACCATGCTGCCCGACGCTGATTCCTATGATGAACTGTGCAATGGCTTTGATTGGCAGATTCCTGAATTTTATAATATTGGCGTCGATATTTGCGACAAGTGGGCCAACAGGGAACCGGATCGCCTGGCTCTGATTGATGTGGGTGACAATGGACAGGTCAGCCACGTCACCTTTGGTGCACTCAAGGATATGTCCAATCAGCTCGCCAACCTGCTCTCCTCACTTGGTGTGGCGCGTGGGAACCGGATTGGGATTTTGCTTCCCCAAAGTGTTGAAACAGCATCCGGTCATATCGCAGCTCACAAGCTTGGCTGCATTTCCATTCCGCTTTTCATGCTGTTTGGTGAGGAAGCTCTGGCCTATCGGCTGTCAAATTCCGGCGCAAAGGTGGTGCTGACCAACAGGACCGGGGCAGAAAAACTGTCGGGCATCAGGGACGCGCTCCCCGCACTGACAACAATTCTGACCATCGACGGTTCCCATGACGGCAGCCTTGATCTCCATGCCGGGCTTGCTGACCAGTCAACTCATTTCGAACCGGTCAAAACCCGTGCGGACGATCCCGCTATCCTCATCTATACCTCTGGCACCACCGGCCAGCCGAAGGGCGCGCTTCATGCACACCGCGTTCTTCTCGGCCACCTGCCCGGCGTGGAAATGAGTCATGATCTCTTTCCCCAACCCGGTGACCGCATATGGACACCGGCTGACTGGGCCTGGATAGGCGGTCTCCTCGATGTCCTCATGCCGGCTCTTCATCATGGTGTTCCCGTGGTTGCCAGGCGGTTTGAGAAATTCACGGCAGAAGCCGCTTTTGAGCTGATTGCCGAACAGCAGATCCGCAATGCCTTCCTGCCACCAACGGCCCTGAAATTGATGCGCTCTGAACCGGAGCCGGAAAAACGCTGGACATTCGCCATGCGCACCATAGCAAGCGGCGGGGAAACGCTCGGCACCGAACTGATTGAATGGGGACGAAAGACATTCGGCCTCACGATCAATGAATTCTACGGCCAGACCGAATGCAACATGATCGTCTCGTCCTGCGCAAAACTGATGGAAGCCCGCCCCGGCATTATGGGACGCCCCGTCCCCGGCCATGAACTGGCAATCGTGTCAGACAAGGGAGAGATTCTGCCACCGGGTACTCTCGGCAATATTGCCGTCAAAAGACCTGATCCTGTCATGTTTCTTCAATACTGGAACAATCAGCAGGCAACAGAACAGAAGTTTGCCGGTGACTGGCTTCTGACCGGCGACACAGGCCTTCTGAGCGAGGACGGCTGGATTCGCTTTGTCGGGCGGGATGATGATGTCATCACCTCATCAGGTTACAGGATTGGCCCAGGGGAAATCGAAGACTGTCTGCTTGGGCATCCTGCCGTGCGCATGGCTGGTGTCGTCGGCAAACCGGACCCTCAGAGGACCGAAATCGTCAAAGCCTATATCCTCCTTGAGGACGGCACGCTGCCAGGTGACGAGCTGGCGGATGAAATCAAAGCCTGGGTCAAGTCGCGTCTGGCAGCCCACGAGTATCCACGTGAGGTCGCCTTTGTGGATGCCTTGCCAATGACAACAACCGGAAAGATCATCCGACGCAGTCTGAGAGAACAGGCCTGCGCGGAACTTGACGCTTGAGTTCTCAGAGTAGAGACACATATTCACATCATGATATCTTGAGCAGTTCTTGAGAAAACCTCATTGGCATGGTTCAAGCCCTTCCCATATGATCCGCCGCGAATAATCACTCTTTGAAGATTTCGGAACGACCCTCATGCAGTCAGCCGCAGATATTATTGCCGCCCGCCTTTATCAGGCCGGATGTCGTCACGCCTTTGGCATACCGGGCGGGGAAGTCCTCGCTCTCATGGATTCCCTCGACCGGGCAGGCCTGCGCATTACCCTGACCAAACATGAGAACTGCGCCGGTTTCATGGGCGAAGGGGTTCATCATGCCGATGGTGCCCCGGCAGTCCTGTTCGCGACCATCGGCCCCGGCCTTGCCAACGCGGCCAATGTTATCGCCAACGCCATGCAGGACCGCGTGCCGATGATCGTGCTGACCGGCTGCGCCCCTGCCATCGAGCGCCAAACCTATACACATCAGATCTTTGATCATGTCAAACTGTGCGAACCGATCGCAAAGGCTGTGTTCAGGGTGGAACCAGGAACCGCAGGCATTCTGATCGATAAGGCCGTCGCTATCGCCACTGAAGGTCGCCCGGGTCCTGTGGTTCTGGACGTGCCAATCGATGTGCAGAAAGAAATGCGGGACATCTGGCTGACCCCTCAACGACAGGACGCCGTGGCAATGGTTCCTGCGGACAGCCCGACACTCACCACAGCCCGGCACTGGTTCAAGGAAGCCCGAAAGCCCGTGATGATCGCCGGTGTGGATGCCATCAACCAGAATGCCCAGGATGATGTGGCGGCATTCTGCCAGGCCCATTCCATCCCGCTGATCACCACCTATAAAGGCAAAGGCATTCTGCCCGAGGATGACCCGCTTTCACTGGGTGCAGCCGGGCTTTCTCCGAAGATTGACAAGCTCGTACTGCCGTTCATCAAGGAGTCCGATTGTATTCTGCTTGCAGGATACGATCCGATCGAGATGCGCGTAGGCTGGCAGGATCCCTGGACACCGGACGACCGTGTTATCGACATCACCTCTGAGGTCAATCACCACTATATGCATCAGTCAGCACTGAACATTATCGGTGATATTTCTGCGACCCTGAACACCATTGCGGATGGAAGTTCAGTCACTGAAAGCTGGGCGGGCGGGCGCGCAGAAGCCTTGCGTGCAGATATCGTCGCCTCCAAGAACCTTAATGAAAACTGGGGTCCATCTGCCATTTCCGACGCCATCCGTTCGGTCACACCGCGCGATACAGTGGTCACCATGGATTCAGGCGCTCACCGCATTGTCCTCAGTCAGGTCTGGGATACCTATGTGCCACGCGGGGTTCTCCAGTCCTCGGCCCTTTGCACCATGGGCTCCGCCGTGCCCCTCGCGATTGGCCGCAAGCTGGCAGAGCCGGACCGGCCCGTCATTGCCTTTGTGGGAGATGCGGGGCTTGAAATGTTCCTTGGCGAACTGGCCACGGCCCGTGACCTGAAACTCGGCCTGCCTGTGGTTGTTTTTGTTGATGAACAACTGGCATTGATCGAACTGAAACAACGCGGCATGCAGATGCCCAATCTTGGTGTCGAATTCGCCGGGACCGATTTTCCCGCAGTCGCCAGGGCTATGGGCGGCCATGGTTTCGCTGTCAGGGACAGGGAAGCCCTGCAATCCGCGATCAAAGAGAGTTTTGACCGCGATACGTTTACGGTCATTGCTGCCATTATTGGCCGACAAGCCTATGACGGCCGCATCTGAAGCATCCGGCCAGGGTCAAAACTCAGGCTTGTCACGGCGCAGTTTCTTTAACGCGCCGTGCTTTGTCTTCTTGTCCATCCGGCGCTTCTGAGAGGCTCTGCTGGGCCTGGTCGGTCGCCGTGGCGGATCGCGGTGAGCCGCTTCTTTCAGAAGCGTCACAAGCCGTTCAAGCGCATCCGAGCGGTTCATATCCTGGGTTCTGTGCCGCATGGCCGAAATGACAATCACACCATCCTTGGTCAGTCGCTTGCCTGCCAATTGCTCCGCTCTGGCCTTCACATAATCAGGCAGGGATGGAGAGTGCCTGATATCGAAGCGCAACTGAACGGCCGTCGAGACCTTATTGACATTCTGCCCGCCCGGCCCTGCCGCGCGCACGAAAGTCTCCTCAAGCTCATCCTCGGAAATCGAAATGGTTCTGGTGATCTCAATCATTTCACCAGCCCCGGTTACAGCAGGAGGTCAAAGGCGTCCCCCCAGGTATCAGACAAAAGGAACCCCTGCGGATAGGGATCTGTCGGATCAACGCCGATCTGATGCAAGCCATGGATCCAGCCCCGTCCCGACAGGCGCGTCAATGTAGCCGGACGGTCACCCACACGGGTCTCACCAATCAGTTCCGCGTTGAAACGGCTGCCAATAATCGAACAAGCCTCAACCTTGTCGCCGACAGAAACCTCTCCGCGGGCATGGCGGACCGCCATGCGTGCTGTATTACCGGTTCCGCAGGGTGACCGGTCGAACCGCCCGGGCGGCAGGACCGTTCCGCCGATCAGCGCTCCATCCTCACGCTGGTCCACAAACATGGTGTAGGAAATCGTGTTGAGCGATGGCTCCGTCGGATGATTGAGAAGCACCGTCTCATTCAAGGCACGGTGAACCCGACTGCCAATATCGACCAGTGCCCGTGCCTGATCCGGTTCAATTACCCGCCCGAACTGTTTGGGGTCTATCAGGGCATAATAAACCCCGCCAAAGGCAATATCGACTGTCACAGGATCAAGGCCTGGAACATCAATCCGATAGTCGAGATGCTCAACAAAACCGGGAACCATATCCAGGACAACACGCTCGCATTTGCCGTCATGACACAGCGCCCTGGCTGTAACCAGCCCGGCAGGTGTATCAAGCTTTACGACGGTTTCAGGCTCTGTCATCGGCACAATGCCGGTTTCAAGCAGCACAGTCACAACGCAGATACAGTTTGACCCTGACATGGCATGGGCTCTGTCTCCCTGCAGGATGATAAAGCCTGCATCCGCGTCCGGTCTTGATGGTGGAAACAGAAGATTGGTACTCATCTGGGCAGAGCCGCGTGGCTCAAAGACACAGAACCGGCGCAGACTGTCATCCACATCGTTGAGATAGTTCATCTTTTCAAGCATGGTTTCGCCGGGCACAGTCAACACACCGCCGGTCACCACGCGGCCCACTTCGCCTTCCGCATGGGCCTCAACCATTGTCAGTGTTTTTGTCCAGCGCATTCGGATCACCTCTTTTGCTCAACGGCAGAGTGATGTCGGACGGTGATTAACGCAAGTCTTTTGGTCTTAAGAAACTGCTATCAAAGGTGCTTTCACCGGCTCGAATTGTCCGATCAGGCGTTCCCAGTCCGCAGTCGGCATCGGTTTGCCATAGAGATAGCCCTGACCGTAAGTGCAGCCGGCCAGATGCAACAGAGCCTGTTGCTCGGGCGTCTCGATACCTTCCGCCACTGTTTCCATGTTCAGGTCCGTTGCAAGCGTTGCCACAGAACGGATGATGGCAAGGGACTGGGAATCAAGCCCGATACCCCGGACAAAGGACTGATCGATCTTGATCTTGTCGATGGGAAAGCTCTGGATATAACCAAGCGATGAGTAACCCGTGCCGAAGTCATCCAGTGCAAAACGGAGACCCATATCCTTGATCTGCTGCATCAGGGACAGAATGTGGTCACTGTCCTCCACAAACAGGCTTTCCGTGATTTCCAGGTCAAGTCGGGACACAGGCAGGTGTGACCGCTCGAGGGCTCTTTCAACCGTCTTGACCACATCACCCTGCATGAACTGGACAGGAGACAGGTTGACGGCAACCTTCAAATCATTCGGCCATTTGGCCGCTTCCAAACAGGCGCGCTCCAGAATCCACGCACCCAGATCAACAATCAGATTGGATTGTTCGGCGATCGGTATAAACTCACCCGGAGATACCGGCCCGCGCTCCGGATGGATCCAGCGAACCAGAGCCTCAGCCCCGATAAGCTTGCCAGAAGACAGAGAGATCTGCGGCTGATAGTAGACAGAGAACTGATCCCGTTCAAAAGCCTTCCAAAGGTCAAGCTCAAGAGCCTGACGGGTCTTGATCCGCGACTCCATCCTGTCATCAAAAACAGAAAAACTGACTCCTGTCTGAGCGCGCGCTGCATCCAGAGCAATACCGGCTCGTTTTGCAAGGCTGTCGTAAGAAACCCCGGATGCATGATAGGCAATCCCCACTGTCAGTCCGATCGCAGCTCCGTGGCCTTCCAGGTAATAGGGCTGGCTGACATCCTCAATGGTGCACTTTACCAGTTCCTCAACAACGGCCCGGTCATCAAGGCTGCCGACAAATAACAGGAATTCACCATCACCAATCGCTGACAGAACATCGCCCGAACAGAGCAGACTGCGCAACCGGACGACGACCTGCTTCAGAATGGAATCCGCGAAATCCCCTCCCAGAGCATCCTTGACCTGCTGCAATCGGTCCACTGAGAGATGCAGAACAGCCGTAGCCGGGCCCGGTTCTTCGGATTGTTCGTCCAGAAGTTCAATGAACCGGCGTCGATTGGGCAAGCCGGTCAGTTCATCAAACCGTGCCATGTAATCAAGGCGTTCTTCGGCGATTTTCCTGTCGGTAATGTCCCGGAAACTGACACAGATGACGACCTGATCAGGCTTGGCCTGCCCGGAGCGATCCATCCCGCCATCCAGCCAGGAAGCCGTCACCACATATTCAATCACCAGTCTCTGGTCGTGGTCCGGGCGATAGTCGAGCACGATTGGACCGCCATTGGGGGACCCGCCGGACCGCATCAGACTGATAGCCTGTTCGACCGCAACGCCCATTTCTTCTGGAGCTATCAGTTGAAACCGGATACCTTTCAGGGTTTTGGATCCAAACCTCTTTGCTGTCCCAATCTCAGAGAAAAAGGCTAGTGCAGCCCGGTTAGCATTGTGGATTGTACCGTCTTCCTGAACGATGACGATGCCGTCGAAATTGTCCGCAATCACCCTGTCAAAGATGATCCGCATATTTTCAATGCGGCTCTCATAGATGACCTGCAGCAGTTTCCCAAGGTTGATCTCTCTAAAGACAATCAACGTTGCGAAGGAGAAAACCGCAAAATGCAGAGCTGCGGTCCGCATCGCATCAGCATACGCAACCTGTAAGACGGCCGCACCTGCCTCTAGTGCCAGAGCGAAGACGACACAGGCCAGAAGCATCTGGCTCCAGCGTACCTTACGCTGAAGAAAGAAAAGCCCCGCTCCAACAAGCAGCAACAGGCCTGCCGTGATCGGATTATCTGACTGCAATAACGCGCGATTCTGAAGCAGTGTCTCAGCTGCGACAGCCTGCAGCAAGTGACCCGAAATAATGCCAAATCGGGGTATGGCAAAGAAATCCCGAAGCTCAGCTGCACTGGCACCGACAATCACCTTACGACCATTCAGCTGCTCGGCGGGAACAGAACCATTGAGCAGGTCATGGACCGGAATATGTTCGATCAGATCAGCCCTGATACCGAAATCAATCAGATAGGCCCCATCCGTGCCACCAGAAAACCCACCGAGGACCGCAGCAATGGACTGCACCGGCTCACCATTGATCTCTTCACCGAATGGAAAAGTCCGGATCACACTGTCTGGGTCGGGAAAGACATTGACACTGGCAGGCCAGCTCAGATCGCCCAGTTGAGAAATGGCACTGTTGCCGTGCAGCTCCTCCGACAAAACCGATTTCGGTTGATTGAAGGCGGCAAGAATGACCAGCGCGTCCGAACGTTCAATGGCCTTGGCGAACAAGGCATCATCATAAGGATTTGATGGGCTGCTGAAATCGATATCGAACGCAATCTCACTGACACCGAGGGTATTGAGCCGATCAATAATGTCGCCATAGATACGCCGTTTCCAGGGCCATGCTCCAAGCTTTTCTATGCTTGCCGCATCAATATCAATGAGAACAATATCACCGGTAGGCGCACGATTGTCAGCGCTGAACCGCATATCGCGCAGGAAACGATCAACCGGTTCAAAAAGGCCGAAAAAATGCAGCGTGAACGCAAGGCAGATCACGAGAACAGGTGATTTCCTCAAACCCATCAACATGTTTTCCGCCACTCTCCCCTGCCACCCGGCATAAAGATCGCAGTTCGGTCAGAAAGATGCCGAATGCAGATCAAGGGAGAATAATAATTCCAACCTCTTAAGATTGGCTGAAATTGGCTGGAATCCAAAAGGCTGCATCTGATGACTGATACAGCCTCGAATCTTATTTCGGTTAAACCAGCTTAGCGGACTTTGTTGTTATTACGGATATATTGAACGGTCTGTATCAGATGTTTACCGGGGTACCAGCCCCCGGCCTGTTTGTCATTCCCATTACCCTGACCATTGTTGCCATTGGACTGGCCGAAGGCGTTACCATTGCCGTTGCCGTTGCCGTTGCCGTTGCCGTTGCCGTTGCCGTTGCCGTTGCCGTTGCCGTTGCCGTTGCCGTTGCCGTTGCCGTTGCCGTTGCCGTTGCCGTTGCCGTTGGAATTACCAGCTACACCGCTATTGCCACCATTATTTTGCGACTGTTCTGAAGAATTTCCATTCCCCTGATTCCCGGCACTGTTGCCATTGCCATTGCCATTGCCATTGCCATTGCCATTGCCATTGGGTCGCTCGTTAACGGCATCCTGTCCATTGTTATTTGAACCATTAGAGCCAGACAAAATCTGACGCACGATGCTCGTTTCAAAACGCGTCTTGTTTACAGTGCCTTTTTCACGGCCAGAATTTTGCTTCGGAGCGCTTGCGACTGATTTCGATTGCGCAGCCTTTGTCGCAGACCGTTCCTTGGCGCCTGCAAACCCGCGATAACCTGCTGTCGCATTCCAACCTGATCCGCTGTCTTTGGATGCTGATTCTGAGCTCTGCTTCTTGGCAGGTGCACTGGCAGCTTCCGTATCACCGCCGTCATTGGCTTTCGGAGCACTACGGGACGGCGCAGCGGCCTTTTTGATCGCCGCACGCACAGCACGTGCCGATTTCTGTGTCGGGCTGGCAGTCGGCTTACGTCTTTTGACAGAGATCTTACTGCCGCGTTTTGCCCGAAGGCCCGCGCCGGACCGGTTGGATGTTCCTACAGACTGACCACGACGAACATTAGCGAACTGACCAGTATCGTAGTCACCAACCTCTACCACACCACGCTGCACGGCAACCTGCGAACTCTTCTTCCCGACAGCAACCGTGAAGACGGTCCCTTTCACCACGGCAGCAAGGTAAGGCGTATCAACAGCAAAATGTTTCACATTCTTCTTTTTAACCGAATATGTGACAGCACCTGCATGCTGGTGGACAGCCGTCTTGCCACCACCATTACCTGCTTTCGGCAAGGTTATGACCGTTCCGGGACCAAGGGCCATGCTTTCCCGATTGCGTTTCAGGATGGCGCGCCCCCGTTTTCCGGTACGTAATGTGGCTCCGCGTTTCAGCGTCATACCGCGCTTGAGAGAAATCCACTGCCCCTTTGTATAAAGGTGCACATCCTTGTTGGCTTTCACCAGAGTCCAGGTGCTCGCGGCAGCCATTGCTGGCGACAGCAGCATCGGAGCCAGACACACAAGACATGTTGCAACAAATTTCAAAAGGGCACGCATAATGTTCCTCCTGGAACGCGGGTTTTCACAGCGTGGACCCTACTTCAAGAAATTTGAAAAACCGCAAACAACATATTTAGAATTTTAATCGGTGCGGTGCCTGAGTAGCCCTTGGTGACAAAATTCAGGCAAATAATGTCAGTATTTTCCTCTATCAACATAATTATTCAACCTTCATTAAGCATAGAAGGAATAAATTTATTGGTACCGGGGATCATTCAACAAACAGACACTTCATGCAGCGCGTATCAAAATACCTCTACTTGGCACTGCTGTATACGCTCCTCGCGTCCTTGCAAGCAACCGTCCATGCACAGTCTGTTGATCTTACCGACAACTACAATCTCGGATACAGAAGTCACGAGAAGAGTGACCCTTACAAGCTGGGAAGCTTCAAGGCAGGTGGTTCTGTAGGATCTGCCGTCGGCTATGATGACAATGTCCACGAGACGCCCGACGACAAGCGATCCGGTGCATTCGTGCAGACCGACGCCTTCTTGTGGATCAACTCAGACTGGGAGCGACATGCCCTCAACATCTCTGCCTATGGCAGCCAGTCCGTTTACCCCGACAACAATTCCGAAGACGAATATTACGCCAACATCTTTACCTATGGGCGTCTTGATCTGCCGTCTGACGTTCAGTTCGAACTGATCAGTACCTATCAGTTTGATGAAGATCCGCGCGGGGATCCGCGCATTCTGTTTAACCCATCCAAGACATCAGTTGACCAGGAAGCCGCTGTCAAAGCCTTTCTGTCAAAAGGGTTCGGCAAGGCCGCAATCACCGTGCGCGGCGGTGTCACGTACTCCCAGCACGAAGATACAACATCAAATCTCGGCCTTTCCCTGCAGCGGGATGACGATGACAGTATCCTCTATGATGTGCGCCTTCGCGGCAGTTTCAATTTCGGAGAACGTCTCAACGCCTATGTGGAAGGCGGATACAACCGCTGGGACTTTGAGCGCGAGACCGATCGCAATGGCATTCAGCGAGGGTCTCAAGGTGGCCATGTTGCAGCCGGACTTCTGTTCCAGCCCAACAACAAGATCAGCGGCGAGATTGCTGTCGGCTACAGACACCAGCAGTTCCGTGACCCGGGCTTTTCCGACTCAGGTGCACTAACCCTTGATGCCTGGGTTACATGGGCCGTAACCGACCGCTTCAACCTGAGCGCCGTTGCCGACACCCGGTTTGAAGAAGATAGTATTTTTGGGCAGGCCGGAACCCTGTCGCGCTCCCTGACATTGCAGGCTGACTATCGCGTTCATGATCGTCTGCGCCTGTTCACCAGCGGCTACTATCTTTACGAGGACAATATCGGAAGCAGTTTAGACGATCAGACCCTGATCGCCACAATCGGCTTCGACTATGAACTTTATTCAAGACTGGTTCTGACCGGCAAATATGAATACGAGTATTTCGATGCTGGTTTTGCAGGCGGTGACTACGATGCCAATCGCGTTCAGCTTGGTTTGAAGCTGACCCGGTAGGTTTATCGGGAACACCCTCAACACGGGCGTCTCAAAGCCCATTAAAGCGCCAGACCTTTAACCTGAATTTGCAATGGTGCTTTAGGAATTTGCTTCTGCGCGAGTTTTTATCTGAAGCACGCTCTAGCCATACGTCCTGAGAGGGCAAAGGCACGAGGCGATCACCAACGATCACGCCCCATGCACCAGACAGACCTGCGTCAAATCAAACGCAAATGCGAAGCAGATCAGACGAACCGGAAGTCATCATCATGAAGGTCAGCAACAACAGTATTCTTCAGAACAATACTGTTGCCGGCATCCAGCGTTATCGTCGTATCCGTGCCATCATCAGAAGCCAGAGCCAGCACCTCTGAAAAGTCACTCAATGCGGCTACACCATCGAATTCGATAACATCATCAGAGCCCGCACCTGCTGTGAAGTCGTCTATGACGTCTTGACCAAAGCCTGGGGCGAAAACGAAGGTGTCGTCTCCATTCCCACCTTCCAGACGGTCATTGCCACCAGCGCCCTCAAGTCGGTCATCACCACCGAAACCACGCAGCCAGTTCGCACCAGAATCACCGGTCAGATCATCATTTCCGGTACGCGAGCCGATGACATTCTCAATCGAAACATAGGCATCACCAGCAGCATCACCGAGGTTTTTGCTGTTATCTGACAGGTTGACCGTAACACCGGAACGGGAATTGTAGTACCGCACCGTATCAATACCGCTGCCACCATCAAGATAGTCTGCGCCGGACCCGTTGGCATTCAGGGTATCGTTACCGCCCTCACCAAAGAGGCGATCTTCACCACCATTGCCATACAGAACATTATTGGCTGAATTGCCCGTCAGAACATCATTGTGACGAGAGCCTGCGATCCACTCGATATTGGACAGAATGTCACCCTGAGCGTCACCACCAGACCCGGTTCCATTGGTCAGGTTGACTGTTACGCCCGTAGAAGACCCGGAATAAACTGCAAGGTCATTGCTACCAGAACCACCGTCCAATCGGTCAGCGCCCTGCCCACCTTCAAGACGGTCTTTGCCATCACCACCTTCAACGCTGTCATTGCCACCAGCACCACGAAGGCTGTCATTGCCACCAAAGCCGCGTAACCAGTTCGCACCAGAATCACCGGTCAGATCATCATTGCCGGTACGCGAGCCGATGACATTCTCAATCGAAACATAAACGTCACCAGCAGCATCACCACGGTTCTTGCTGTTATCGGTCAGGTTAACTGTCACACCGGAACGGGAATTATAGTACCGCACCGTATCGATACCGCTGCCACCATCAAGATAGTCTGCACCGGACCCGTTGGCATTCAGGGTGTCGTTACCACCCTCACCAAAGAGGCGATCTTCACCACCATTGCCGTACAGAACATTGTTGGCTGAATTGCCCGTCAGAACATCATTATGACGAGACCCGGCGATCCACTCGATATTGGACAGAGTATCACCCTGAGCGTCACCGCCAGACCCGGTTCCATTGGTCAGATTAACTGTTACGCCCGTAGAAGACCCGGAGTAAATTGCGAGGTCGCTACTGCCGGAACCGCCGTTCAGCTGGTCAGCGCCCTGCCCGCCTTCAAGGCGATCTTTGCCATCACCACCTTCAAGGCGGTCATTGCCACCAGCGCCCCGAAGGCTGTCGTTGCCACCGAAACCGCGTAGCCAGTTCGCGCCGGAATCACCGGTCAGACTATCATTGCCGGTACGTGACCCAACGACATTTTCGATGGAAACATAAACATCACCAGCAGCATCACCACGGTTCTTGCTGTTATCGGACAGGTTGACCGTCACACCGGAACGGGAATTGTAGTACCGCACCGTATCAATGCCACTACCGCCATCAAGATAGTCGGCACCAGGCCCGTTAGCATTCAGGATGTCATCGCCACCTTCCCCAAAGAGACGATCTTCACCACCATTGCCATAAAGATAGTTCCTGCCACCATCACCCGTAAGCACATCATCGTGCCGGGAGCCTGCAATATGCTCGATATTGAAGAGGCGATCACCACTGGCGTCTCCGCCAGATCCAAATGTTGTCGTCAGGTTTACGGTAACGCCAACCGATGAACCGGAGTAGATGGCGATATCATTATTCCCGGCACCACCGTCAAGTCGGTCGGCACCACGTCCACCATCAAGGCGATCCGTATCATCCCCACCATCAAGCTGATCATTGCTGTCACCACCATAAAGGCGATCATTACCACGACCACCCCTCAGGTCGTCGCTACCATCACCTCCATAGAGGTGATCATGGCCATCATCTCCTTCGAGAATGTCATTTCCATCCTCGCCAAAAAGCCTGTCATGATCATCACCACCGGAGAGACGGTCTCCATCGCGCCCACCGTAGATAATGTCATTTCCAGCGCCACCATCAAACGTATTGGAACCGATATTGCCAATAATCAGATCACGGGCAGAGCCGGAAGAAGTGTAATCGGTTGACACAGTCCAGGCCCGGTCGATTTTCTGCCCCATGGCATAATCCCGACCAACTGTCAGTGTGTTCGGGAAAGCGCCGCCGACATAGGAGAGCTGCTCATCAATGCCGAGCTCTTTATAGATGAGGTTGGCTTGAGTAACGGTGTCACCAGAGTGATCAAACTGACCCTGCCAATTGTCCAGCAAGCCATCAAGAGCATGCACAAATTCATGGGCTATTGTTCCGGCAACAGTTTCCTGGACAGCCACACCTTCCTTGTTGATATAGATGAAATTTCTACTGAAATTCACATCGTATAATACAATGCCTGTATTGAGAAAGGCTGCTGCCTGATTGGCTTCATATTCAAAGGAAATGGTGTTAGACGGAAAAGACAGAAAACGATCAATCATCGCTTTGCCAGTCGGCGTTTCATAGATATCCTGCATAGCAGCTTTGATCGTCGCAATATCCGCCGGATTAGTGTAACCTTCAAATGTCGTTCTGCTCAGAACAGTAGCAAAATTCATAACGAAGCCTTTGACTTACATAGAACCACTGACCCGGGGTCCAGGTTCATTCATCTCACACTTTCGGGAAATGCGTTTCGCGCCCAGCGCATCAGAAGCCCCTCGAAGCAAGATAAAGCTCGAGACTCCCAACGTAAAACCAGCCCAGAAACAACCCCACTCTTCAACACATTCGGAAAAGAGACGTCTAACACACAGCTCCATAACTCCAGGAGCTAGCCTCCAATCCAAAAGCAATCACAATCTATGGCGGAAGGTCGTGCTCATTCCTTAGATGGATAATACCCAAAGATTGCAATTCCACTACCATAACACCACGAATTTGAATCGTGTATATCCGCTTCAGCAAGCATTAATCCACCAGATATCTACCTTCGGTGTTATTTTTTCCAACCACCCGCTTGCGAGTTTTTGTCGCAGTCCCCCGCAAGTCCAGCCCACGGGATAAGGACCGGTCAACGTCAAGAGCATCAAGAATTCAATTCAGGGAAAATAGGTGTTCTCGCTTTGCAAAAGCAAAAACAATTCTGGCATTTTGCAAGACACCATTCCCAAGACCGGGGCAAGAAATCCTTAAAACATTGTAAATGCAGAGAGTTACATTTGACTCAGACACGTCCTGAACGTGGCATGTGCCTTGCCTCTCTGAACGGCAGGATGAACGAGCGGATCAAGCCGAGACCTTGTTTGTCTACACGCAATGCAGTTCAAAAGAGGTAGATTATGGCAGGCTTACCGGCAACACGACCGATTATCGGCACACAAGACAATGACACAATTATCGGGACGCGCCATTCCGATGTGATTTCGGGCCGAAATGGCGACGATACTCTTTATGGTCAGGATGGTTGGGACGAAGTCTGGGGCGGTCGTGGTGATGACACGCTGTATGGCAACAGTGGCAATGACATTCTTTATGGATCCGGAGGTCCAAACCTGGTCAATGTCACGTCAGTGACAATTGCCGATGACTATCCTGTTTCCGTAACATTTGAGGGAGAAACAGCCGGCTATCGCAATTCCTTCGGTTACTACAAGGTAGATAGCGAAACCGGTCAGATCGGGGATGTCCAGATCATCTGGGAGAACGCCTCCCTGCAAGGCAGTGGGGGCAGTCTGATCCAGGGTGTAACCAACCATGTGCTTGATGTGTCACAAGGTGATCAGATCGGCTTTTTTATCGTGTCCAATGGATACAGCTATAACAACTTCAGTGCTCTTGGCAGCGGATCTTATGCGTTCATCAACAATGACAGTTCAACAGCAACTCTGAACAGCGTTGACCCGACACTGGTCTTCACAGGCGACGATGGGAGCCAGACAGAAATCCGCTACCACACTTATCACACGGCAGCCTATGGAGATACGCTTCAGCTGAATCCGGACGGCATTCTTCATACAACGGGTGTTCTCAAGACAGACATGGGTACCCTGACACTCGGTTTCGAAGATCTCTTCGGAGGGGGTGACCGAGACTTCGATGACAGCGTTTTCACGGTCAATCTCGGCCCAACCAACGCGTCAGTTCTGAACGCACATTACCGCCTGGCCAACGGCCTCCCCGACCCTTCAGGACTGGAGGAGGGAACATCTCCAATCGTACCCGATTATCAGGATAACGATCTGCTTTATGGTGGAGCAGGCAGTGACGAGCTCTACGGTTTCCGCGGCAACGATGTCCTCTACGGAGGCAATGGCAGCGACGAGCTCCACGGTGGTCTTGGCAGCGATATTCTCTACGGTGGACAGGGCGAAGACGAGATCTACGGCAATTCTGGTGATGATGAGCTTTATGGAGGCAATCAGAACGACCTCCTGAACGGGAGTTCGGGAGACGATCTCCTCGACGGCGGTCACGGCGACGATACGCTTCTTGGTGGTTCAGGCGATGATCTTCTTCGTGGCGGTGACGGAAACGACATTCTCACCGGTACCGGAGGGAATGACGAACTCCATGGAGACAGCGGAAATGATGAACTCTCCGGTGGCAGTGGAAACGATGAACTCCACGGTGGCGCGGGAGCTGATGAACTCATCGGCAATTCCGGCTCGGACGTCCTGTCAGGCGGGAACGGTGATGACAGTCTGAGTGGTGGCAGCGACGCTGATATCCTCCAGGGCGGTTCAGGCAGCGATACTCTCAACGGCAACAGCGGCGATGATCTGCTTGATGGCGGATCGGGTAATGATACCATCAACGGAGGATCAGGAACGGATACGGTCGACTACAGCAGTTGGTCCAACAAAGTCAGCGGCAGCCTTCTTTCAGGTACCATCCGAGGTGATGGCACAGATACGCTGATCAGCGTTGAGAATGTCATCGGCACCAACTACTCCGACAACATTGTGGGCAATAGAAAAGACAATGTCCTGACCGGTCTTGATGGTAATGATCGCCTTATCGGCTATTCAGGTGATGATGAGCTCCACGGTGGAAATGGCTCTGACTATCTCCATGGTTCAAGTGGCGCGGACACGATCTACGGTGATGCTGGTGACGATATCATAAGGGGTGGAACAGGCAGCGACCAGATCTCCGGTGGCGAAGGTAACGATATCCTGACAGGTGGCGGCCTCAATCGCGCCGACGGCGTCATGGATCAGTTTATTTTCAACGTCGGAGATGGCCAGGACACAATCGTCGACTTTGAAATGGGCATCGATCAGCTGGTTGTCAGCAATGATCACTCTGTCGATATATATCTGGCTGCCCTTTCAGAAACCGACGATGGTGTTCTGATGAATTTCGAAGACATTGTCGCCGGATCTGAAGACAGCATCCTCTTTGAAAACCTGTCCCTCGACGACTTCTCGGCAAACGACTGGCTCTTTTTCATCTAGGGCTCAGACCCATAAGTGAAGACCTCTGAACTCAAACAGCAAAACCTCCTCATACGTCTTGTATGAGGAGGTTTTGTTATGAATTCCGGCCCATCACTTCGATGGCGATGACCCGTGCACTGTTCTGGGCTGGCAGAGAATACAGAACAAGGCCCTGATCAGAGCCAAAATCAGCAGGCTTTTCATGGAAGTTCTTTGATTGTGAAATACGGATTGTTCTCTACAAGATCCGTAAGCGAGTTCATTTGCCAGGCATTAATCCGCTCGCATCCGTCAAGATGACAGATCAGCTGTTTCAGGTTCACAGTCACAGGCTGTGACACGTCAACCAGATTGGCATAGGCCAGATGTTGATCTGTTGAAACACCTCCCGGCAGCTTACGGCTATAGAACTCCCGAAATCTCTCTGTGGCATAAGCGTCGAACCCCGCACCGGGTAACCAGCGAGGACCACGCGGGCCCTGGCCATCCAGATCCCGGGGGGTATTCAGATCACTCGGGAGCAAACGATCCAGTGTCTTTTTAAGAGGGGTCTTGAGATCGTTCGGAAGAGATGTGGACAGCCCGTTCAACCCGATCAGGCTTATTCCTGCATGACTGGTATCCTCGAAACGTCTTGGCACATGTTGTTTCTGGGTTGGTCGGCTCTTTGAGACCCCCATATCCAGCGTCCAGCCCTTGTAAAACTCCTCAGGCCAGTAATGCCATAATGCCCCTGCCTCGGAACGTGTCCAGCTCGTCAGAAATGCGCTGGAGAGACGGGAAGCCCGATCCGTCAGATATGGTTCGTTGAAGGCCTTGCCGACATGCTCGAGTACTGGCGCCCAGCTCATGTGCCAGTTCCAGGGAGCCCAGATACCGTCAAACCGGAAATTCACTCCGTAAGGAATCCGGTAGAGACCCGTTGCTGCATCGAAATTCGATTCATACGCGCGCACCAAGCATTGTGCATTATGCAGGATTTCCTGTTTCAATGCTGAAGGGCAGTGACCACCAAGAGCATCGCACGCCTCAATCATGCCAGCAGAAATCATGGCCTGGTTCACCAGAAAGGAAATCGGAGTTCTGCGATCATCTGAATAGATTCTTGAAGCCCAGGCACAGCCTGGGTTGACGTTGCCCGCTATCCCAGTGGTCCGGTTTGTCTGGCCAAGCGTTTGCCGGACCGCCATCCTGGCCAGAACCGCAAAGACGGGATGCTCGGTCTTGCCCGCAAGCACTCCCAGAACGCGCGTTCGGTAAGCCTGCCCCCAGCTCTGTCGTCCCGCTTCATCCGACGACCGACTGAACGGCTCTCCGAGTGACGACAGAAAGATACCTGAAACCGCGTGGAATGCTGTCAGACCATTTCGATTTCCGCTGAGATGGACAACCTGGATGCCAGTCCTATCAGGCGATGGCAAGGCGCCAAGGATTTCATCAGCCGGATCGTTGGCAAGCACGATTGTATTGCCGGTTTCAAAATCGAAATACAGAATATCATTGCCGGTTTTCATGCCACAGAATGCCTGAATGGCGAGGCCGTTTCCGTAGGGCTTTGCGGCCATGAAGAGACAGGTATTCAAAGATCCCAGGCGCGTTGGTGTCCTGCTCAGACTGCCATCCTGATTCCGGCTGTAGGCGAGAAATTCCATCCCCCCTGTCTGCCGGTCCTGTGACCCGAGAACCAGAGACTGCCTTGAGTAAGAGATCACTCTGATCAGCGCATCCCGTGGCCAATCCAGAACAGCGGTTCCATCCTGAAAAAGCTGGACACGGGCTTCAGGTCCTTTTGTCATATGCAGATAGACATAAGACCCACCGCGATCCATTTTAAAACCGCTCACGCGCGAGATATCATTCATGTCCTTGCCATCAACAAGGAGCTCACCATTCAGCTCGACGGTTTCACGAAAGCTGCCATTTTCCCAGTAGCGCAGAAGCACTTCATTCCTGCGTCTGATAACCGATACCAGACCCGGCCGGGTTATGCCTTTGATTGTCAGCATCCCCGTTTCCGTGTTGAACACTGTCTTGCGGCCAACAAGCTCAATTTCATAATGCGGGTCAGATGCAGAGGCGGTCTGCTGAGGTCCCAGAAAGCCGAGAAGCAGAGCTGCTGCGGGCAAGGTTCGATACATGACGCTGACCCTAGAAATTGAAGTAGATGAATTCTGTCATGTCACCCAGCATGTAAAGCTGGACCAGCGCCGTCAGGACCATGGCGGAGCTTGCAAAAGCCCAACGCCCTGTCGGCTTCCAGACAAAGCCTGGCTCTCTGAATTTCGAACCGAGGCTGGCTGCCATTTCCGTTATCGGACGATAGCGACGCATCAGCTCAATACTGTTCGGCATGAAGAAAACAACAAGGCCGAGACCTGCAAACTGAACCCAGGCGCTGGCGCTCACTGCCAGGAAGTCTCTCCAGACTCTCGTATCCACACTGCCTTCCAACCCCGCCATTGAGAGCAGAATTGTAGACGCTCCATTGAATGTTTCTGCCCTGAAGAAAACCCACGCGACAATGACGGCAAGCATGGTGATGGCTTGCGCCAGAATTCGGCGGATTTGCAAAGGGACATAAGCCATTGCCGTCATATCTTTCGTCATCATGTTCCAGCCATGATTGATGATGAGATACAGTCCGTGCAGGAACCCCCAGAAGACAAAAGTCCAGGCGGCACCATGCCAAAGGCCACCCAGAACCATCGTCGCCATAAGGTTGACGTAGCGACGGGCCGGACCCTTCTTGTTGCCGCCAAGCGGGATGTAGAGATAATCTCGCAGGAAGCGGGACAGCGTAATGTGCCAGCGCCTCCAGAAGTCGACAATCGATGTCGCCTTGTAAGGTGAATAGAAGTTGATCGGCAGGCGGATCCCGAACATGCGTGCCAGGCCAAGAGCCATGTCGCAATATCCCGAAAAGTCGAAATAGATCTGGAAAGTGTAGCTGAGAGCACCGATCCAGGCAGCTTCCATTGGAACAGCCTCCCCGGAATCAGCGAGGCCAAACACCATGTTGACCATCGGGGCGACCCCATCTGCAAAAACGAGTTTTTTAAACAGGCCAATGCCGAAAAGCGTGCCGCCAATGGCAAGATTGAGGAAGATCCGGTTCTGAAACACCGTGAGCCGAAACTGCGGGATTGTGTCTTTCTGCAGAACGATAGGTCCCGCAATCAGTTGCGGGAAGAAGACAACAAACAGACAGTACTTTGAAAAGTCACAATCAGCGATATCGCCCTTATACGTGTCATAGAGAAACGAGATCTGCTGGAATGTAAAAAAGGAAATCGCAAGCGGCAGCACAATCGATAGTACTGGCAACTCATTACCAAACAGCGGATTGATCATGTCCACTAGGAAATTCGCGTATTTGAAATAGGCGAGTGTCGCAAGGTTCCCGGAAATCCCAATCCCCAGAACCATTTTGCTCCGGTTCGCGAGAATGACACGATGAAGGGCGAAGTTGATGACGACCGAACTGATCAGAAGAACGAGATGGACAGGACTCCACCAGGCATAAAACGCCAGCGAAGCCACAATCAGCCACCAGATAATGCCACGTTCGGTACCAAGCCACCTGAGCAGCAGGAAAACACCAAGAACCGGCGGCAGGAACAGGTAGATAAATTCAAAAGAACTGAAAACCATGAAGTATCTCCGGAATATGCTTGGAAACAAAGCTAGAGCACTTGAAGTGACTCCGTTTTCACACGAAATGCTCTAGCTCGTTTTTCTGGGTTTCTCATCGACTGCGGTCATCTCACCGGAGCGCAGGTCCTTCAGCAGCTTCCTGGCGCCACGATGGCCAAGATCAGCACCCTGTTGCGCAAGAGCGAGGGCACCTCGCAGGTCTTTCGGGACGAGCTCACCACGAGCTTTCAGGCGTGCAAGCTCCTCCATGGAACCGCCATGGCTGGCTTTCACGCCTTTCTCGAACCAGGGGATCGCTCCTTCACGCTGAAGACCGAACTTCTCATGGAGATGCAGGCGGCCGAGAGCTGTCATCGCTCCACCGTGATTGAGCATCGCTGCCTTCTTTAGCCAGTCCAGGGCTTCTTCCAGGATTTGCTTGTCCTGCGCCATTACCGTTGTTGCAAGAAGTGCAAATTCATGCATGCCGCCCGGATCACCGAGAAGGCTGGATCGGCGAAACCAGTACATTGCCTTGGCATCACTTTGTCGGACGAATTCACCGTCACGATAAAGCCGACCGATAACCTTTGCCGCTGTCCCGGAGCCGTTTGCCGCCTTCACTTCGTAAGCAAGAATAGCCCGTTCAGCCAGAGCCTGCGCTCTGGCCGCATCGACATCCAGACCAGATCGCCCTGCCGCGTAAAGACGTGCAACACGCAGTGACACGGTTTCAAACCCGGCTTCAGCCGCCAGTTCATAATGTTCGAGAGCCAGGTCAATGTTCTTTTCAACACCGATACCCTGCTCGTAATGAATGGCAAGTTGGCGGTGCGCTTTCGGATAGTTCCATTTCAGCGCCTTCATAAACCAGGCAACGGCAACAGTCTGGCAGTTCTCCCCCGTTGACTGCTCATAAAGGCGCCCGAGTTTATAGGCACTTTCACCGCGCAGGTCGAACGTGTACTGCACGGCATCAAGGAGCAATTCCCGCGCCTCTTCCAGATCCGGTTCCACACCCCAGCCACTCATGTAAGCTTTGGCGAGGTAGAACATCGCTGTCGGATGGCCGAGAGCGGAAAGACGCTCCAGCTCGATAAAAGCTTCAGAGACCTTTCCGGCCTTTTGCAGACTACGGGCCTGTCGGACTGCTTCCACGATCTGAGGATCAATCGGCGGGTCTTTCGCTGCCATCTGCGAACCCGGTCCATGATAGAGGACTGCAGACGCCGCCATGCCTGCTGCCAGCACGCTGACAATGATAATGGTCTTCTTGCCCTTACCCATGGTTCCACGTCCATATTCTGCAGGATTGTCCCTCAACAACAGTCGCTGTACCGTCTGAGAATGTGTCGCTGGTATCAGCCGGGCTGACAGGACAGATGATGTCACTGCGCTTTCGTTGCGCGCGTTGCCGGATCCTCTTGTTATCTGAAATCAAAAGCGAAATTTCGCCGACAATTGCATGCGCGGACTTGCCTCTGAAGTGATAAGCATCTGTGAACCGGGAAAGGTCACGGGTGAATTTGCTGTCAAAATCGAAGTCAAATACCGGCGCGAGTTCCGAAAGCTTCACCCGGAAACGGTGGTTCAGATCCGTAAAACCGAAGCCAGCCATGCGCTGCTGCATCTCGACAATTGTGGGCGGGATGACAAAGACAAGCTGAACATTATTTTCACGGCTCCAGCTGGCAATGGTTTCAATCTTTTCCCAGAGCTCTTCGGAGAACCGGAAGCCCTCCCAGTCATTTGCACCATTCTTCCTGACCTGACGTTCGAACTTCCCCGGAAGGTCACGATTCAGCGCAACACTGCTCCACAAATGTCCCCAATGACCATATCCTCGACCAAGTCCGAGGTTGATCTGACGGGCAAGTCCTGGGTGCGGGTCAGCTTTTTTGCCAGTTGGCAGCACGCAATCTCGGCAATACCCGCGTCCTACCAGATCCGAAAGGTTGAAATCATCAGGTTGCTTGTCTTCTGCAGCCTTTGCAGTCCCGACCCATTCCGGAGTGAGGCGTTCGAGTTTTCTAAAAAAACCAGGGTAACGATGCTGGAGATTCCGTAAGCTCATCTTTGCAACAAACCAGCTGCTGTAATAGCTGATCGGATCCTGTGCGAGTCTGATTGCTTCCGGAACCCTGTTCATTCCGCCGCGATGGTCAGGGTCAAAACTGCGGAGAGGGAGTCCGACAACAAGAGTCTTGAGCTTGGGGCTGCTCTTCACATGCAGGAATGTGTCGTAGATTTCAGAAATCGTCGCCCCGCCATAGGCAAAGTTAAAGGCGTCGTGGCCAAGCCCCTTCCAGATCTTCTCTCGTAGTGCACGCGCACGGCTGTCACCCAGGATGACCACTTCCGCTCCGTCTTCAGGGAAGTTGATCATTTTCCATAAGGGATAATGCGCCCGTTCGCTGACCCGGAACTTTTCAAGATCAAGATCAAACCGGTTATTCATCCCGTAAGGATCAACGACGAAGTTGAAGAGAAAGGGCGTCAGGCCCGCTGCAAATGCAGCGCCCAGACTGAAGGCAAACAATCTTCCTCTGGAATAGTGATGTTTCACAACTGCTGCTCCAAGTTGATGATCAATCATCTCGAAGCACACGGCGTGCCAACTTCAACTATCTGTTTTTATTGATCTTTATCCCTCGGATAGATTTGCATTCCGCAATGTTCGCAATTTGCAAGGTGCCGTTTTCCAGTTCGCATAACAGGGCTGTCTCAGAAACCAGCCACTGATCTCAAGATTTCCTGGGATGGCACTGGTATCAGACCGGAATAATGCAACGTCACAATGAAAAGCAGGACAACCGACACAAATGTGCACCAGTTGGCCATGTTGTCACGGTAAACCTCAAGAAGCGAACCACCATCCAGGCCTGCGCTCTGATTTCCGCGATTGGACCAGCGCTGCTTGGACAGGCGGAAAATGCAATAGACCTTCACTGCGGCGTTGATGAGCTGGTTGAAATACAGGATCCAGGGATAATGCATGATCACACGCCTTGAATATCCGAACAGAAAAAGGGAAAGCAGCATCCTGCTGATCGCTATAAACAGGATATAGGACAACAGGTAGGCAAAACCCTTGATGAAGGTGGCACAAAGCGCCAGAACCGGGCTCACGAGCATGGTCCACATCGACAATCTCTGATCGACCAGACACCACCAGATAAACAAAGGCATACGCCTTGGTCCAAGTGCGATTGCTCTCGCCCCGTTCCGCAGCATATTACCCGACCAGCGCCGAAAATTCTGAACCATGCGATCCAGGCCGGACCCTTCAATGACTTCCACCGTATAACCCAAGGCATCAGGCACATATCGCATATGGGCACCGGATTTCAGCATGTAGTACCATGTACTTTTGTCATCTCCTGACAGGAACCTGAAATCACCCCAAAGCCAGTGGGACAGATGATCGGCTTCAAGCAGACGGATAAACTCATACTGCAAGAGATGCCGTGCTCGAAAAACCGACATGCGCCCGGTCAGGGTGAGAACACGACGTGACAGGGCATGGGACTGCATCGCCAGTCGTCTTTGCGAAAATCGCATCTTCAGCCAGTTCTCAACCCAGCGCGGCCCTATGCAGATAACTTCTTCATCTGTCGTGCATGCCTGAAGGTCAGGATAGAGTTTAAAGAGCGGCATACACCGGCTGATCGCACCCTTGTCGAGAATAAAATCACCATCCATGAAGATGACCAGATCATCATCCTGCACAGACGACCGGCTCATCGCCCGGAGAACAAGTCCGATGGCGGCCCGCTTGCCACTCACATTCTGCCGAATGATACGCAGCGTCAAATCGAGGCCTGCGGCTTCCCGCGCCAGGAAGTTCTGGATGATATCTTCATCATATCGGTCTGAAGAACCGAGCCAGATTGTTCCAGAAACACCGGAATCCGCAATTTCTCTGATAATTGAACGCACCACCATTTCGGTGATTTTTCGATGTTCCTTATAGGTCGTCATCATGAAGTGAAGATGGCGCGGCCGCCATCCGCTCTCCCAGATATTCTGGCCTTCGCGCCGCATCCTGGGATAGACGAATTTTCCATAGATATAGGCGCGAACTGCATGGGTAAACCACCAGCCGTATCGCCAGATACCAAGCGCGCCGATCACAAATGTGATCTGTCGCGTTTCAATATCCCAGATCACATTCGGAACGGTGAGAACGCCAATCAGGCAGCAGGCAAAATAGACAGACAGTTTCAACCAGACCAGGAAGGTCCATTTGTGCCGCCCCCCACGCCAGTCTGTCGGGTCGTCAATGGATTTGATTGTATGATATTTGACGTTCTCGAGAGCAACTTTCGTTTCAGATACCGAGACCATTGCTGCTCTCCCTTAGTGCGGAAAATAGCGCTCCGATACGCGCATGCAGTTCGCTCGTGGCACGACGATTGAAAACCACCACGGCGGGAAGGCCTGCCGACATCTGTTGGGCAGCAATAGTGTTCGCGTCAATCTTCAGGGAAACAACAGCAGACCTCCTGTCTGCCTCCTGCCAGCTGTAGTGCTGTGCGTTCGGATCAATCGCACTTGCATTTCGATCAACAGCGCTCACCGTCGCCTCAACAAGCTGGTCAAGTGCCGGCACATAAATGGATGCCTTGTCCTGAAGGCCGACTTCCAGAACTTCATCCTGACTTAAAAAGGCCGTAACAGATAGCTGGCTTGTCTGTTCGATTGTGAGCAAGGGCGCGTTCCGATCAACAGCTGTATCGGGAGGCTGAAAGACAGCAACCACATAGCCATCATTGGGTGCTTTGATGACGGTCTGCGCCTTCTGCCGCTCAAGGTTGGACAATTCCGCAAGCTCTATCTCCAGCTTTGAGCGAGCCTGACTGACTGCGACCTCCACCAGATCAAGATCAGCGACAAATACTTTATGATTGTAGTGACGACGTTTCGAAATTGTCTTCATGGCAATCGCCTGGCTGTGCTCAAGCTCTGCTTGTTTCAAAGCTGCCGCAGCCATGGCCTGACGGAGAACAGCATCCTCCAGCTCTGTTTTGGTGGCATAGCCGCTGGTGGCGAGCTCTGTCATGCGGGCAAAGTGGGTATCAGCAGCTTGCAGGACTTTTCTTTGCGCTTTCACCTTTGCGATAGAGACCTCCAGGTCTGTCTCGCTCACAAGCTGATAAAGCTTCATCCGGGCCTTTTCTATGCGGGCTTTTTGCTCCGCTTGCCATAACGCATGTCTGGCCTGACGGACCTGCAGCCGCGCATCCTCAATTCTCGCATCTATAACCGGACTCGAAATGCGAGCGATCAGGTCACCCTTTCTGAGGTGGAGACCAACTTCGTATCTGACCGGGATAATCCGCCCGTCAACCGGCATTCTGAGTGTACTGAGAGGTGCAGATACAACGGCTGTCTTCACTTCAAGCTTCATCGCAGTTGCATAGAGAAGCACTGCGGCATAACTGAACACAAAAAACCCCACGACCATATAGGCCGCACTCATGATGATTGTCTTGAGCGGCCAGCGCCTTAAACCTGTTTCCTCTTGCTGATTGACATCCGGTTGCGTTGAAATTGGCGTTACCGGGACATCAATCCTGCAGATCGTGTCCTCCACACTCGCCATTTTCCCCCGTATCAGATCATCAATGAAATGCGTCATCAGGTCCCGAGCCCGTTCGGGCAACTCCAAGAACTCAGCAGCAAAGGAATTTTGTTCATCGATGATATGAACAACACGGGCCTCAACCTCGAATGCAATGTCAAAGCCCTGGAACGGCAAATGCAATGTCAGTGGTAAAATCTGATCATTCTCTGGAAGTTCATCTGTCCAGGACACAATGCGCACTCCACCAAGACTCCAATCCGCTGCCGTGCATGTTCTTCCACTCTCTGCGGTGATTTTAAGCGGTGCGCTAACTCTGTGATAACGCCGCTGACAAGGTTTTTCGCGCGTTACTTTCATGCGACCTCCAAAGGTGGACTGACAGTCAACTGTCACTTTCTCACCAATAGAGTGGCAAACTGCATGCCAGTTATTTGAGCCTTTCTGAGGGGAATCCTTTTGCAACTTGCAAAGATACTGCAGGGTGAGAATATTCTTGCCCTGCATTCTGCAAAATCGGATATCAGACAGCAGATCTTAAAAGCTCAGGTAAAAATAAAAACAAACATAATCAAATACTTAAATAAAACCAATTCATGCTGAAAGATGTTGGCCCGCAGCTTGCGACAACGTTGATCACCAACAGGGAGATCAACATGTCCAGAGTACGCCCCTCTCTTGTAACTCAGGTTCCATCTGTAACACCTGTGATCCTCGCAGGCGGTGATGGCAGCCGTTTGTGGCCGGCATCACGTCCAGATTTGCCAAAACAGTTCATCGGCCTTGATGGTGACAGGTCATTATTTCAACAGACACTGCTGCGCTGTATTCAGTTTGAAGCCTTTCGGGCGCCCATCATTGTCGTTGGCGAGCGCCATCAGCATGTTGTTCAACGCCAGATCGATGAGCTGGGATTGACACCAGGCGCTCTGATCGTGGAGCCGGTCGGTCGTGACACGACAGCAGCCATTACGATGGCTGCCATGGCTGCTGCCGAAGATGGGCAGGACAACTCACTTATTGCTGTATTTCCGAGTGACCACAAAATCACCAATGAGGAAGCCTTCCGAACCGTTCTGAGTCAGGCCATTGTCGTTGCCCAACGCACAGGCATGCTCCTCACATTTGGTGTCAAGCCGACATCACCGGCAACCGGCTATGGCTATATCCGTCAAGGAGCGAAGCTGTATGAGCATCAGGCTCATCTGGTAGAGGATTTTGTTGAAAAGCCAAACAAAGCGCTGGCTGAACAATATCTGGCTGCTGGAACATATCTTTGGAACAGTGGCATGTTCCTCTTCCCGATTGACACTTTTCTGGCGGAAATGGCCAATTATTGCCAGTCAACACTCGTCGGGGTCGAGCGGGCTCTCACAGGAGGGCACAGTGACGGATATGCCATTTATCCGGCTCGGGATGTGTTTGATGAGATCGAAAAGCGCTCGATTGACTATGATCTGATGGAAAAAACCGGACTGTGCGCTGTCATGGCCTTTCCCTCAGAGTGGGACGATCTCGGTGACTGGGACGCCATTTGGCGGACCTCCAGACAGGACCACTCGGGGAATGGAACTTTCGGCCATGTTGCACTCAAAGAGACGCGGAACAGCTATATCCACACAACCGGCCCACTGACCTCTGTTATCGGCATGGACAACTGTATTGTTGTCGCCACACCTGATGCTATTCTTGTCACGGAGAAATCAAGAGCTTCTGAACTGAAATCCATGGTGCAGAAGTTGAAACGTCAGGAACGACCCGAGGTCTGCAAGCATCCTGGAGAGATACGCCCCTGGGGGCGTTTCGCCCCGCTGCACAATGGTGATGCCCATCAGGTCAAGGTCATTGAGGTCAATCCTGGTGGCCAGCTGTCTCTTCAGAAACATCGATACAGGGCAGAACACTGGGTCGTTGTATCCGGACAAGCAACCGTGACAATTGACGATGCCCGCATAACCGCCGGGCCAGGCGAGCACGTCCATATCCCACTGGGTGCTGTGCACCGCCTGGAAAACTTCTCCACCAGCCCTGTCATCCTGATCGAGATACAGACCGGCACTTATTTTGGTGAAGACGACATAATCCGGCTTGAAGATGTGTATGGCAGAGAGCCTGAGCCCGAGATGGCGACAGGTAATCACTCCAACCAAATCGACAGAACAGAAACCGTCAGGGCTGAAGGAGAGACGTCATGAAACCTGTCCTGCTCATGAACATCAATGGGGTTGTCTTATCAGAAACCTATGCTGATCGACGAGCCTTCGTGCAACAGTTCCTCGATGCAGGGAAAAAGCACCACATTCTCCTGCTCAGTGGCATGTCCTATGACCATGTCTATCATGTTCTGCCTGAACCGATCCGGAAAGGCGTTACGGGAATCATCTCTGGAAGCGGTTCTGAATTGTGGCGCAAAGACAATATAATCTGGCAGCAGGACGCCACCTTTCCAAAGACACTCACAAGCTTTGTTGATCGGTTTATCCATGCCGCTCGCGCTCCGACTCCAAAAGGCGGCTGGATTACGCCCCATAGCGCTTCCTTATCCTTCAACCTGGCCGGACACATGGCAAGCAGACAGATGAGGCACCTGTTTTCTTATTATGATGGCATCTATCACTACAGGGACCGTTTGCGTCGGGCCATCAACACGACGTATTCCGATCTGGAAGCAACCCTTGCCGGTTATACAAGTATAAATGTTGTGCCAAAGTTCGGCGGCTTCACTCAAGCAGTCAAATTCATCGCAAACAAGATTGAACGACCCAACTTCGCGTTAGTCAGCAACAGCCACAAAGATGGTATGCACCTGTCATCACTCGCAAACTATCTCAGGGTTGAACATAATGCAGGAGGCCAGATTCTCAGTTCATCCTGCCCCGATGAAACAGCAGCGCTCCTTGGGAGACTGGAACAGCGGATTGCTGACTATCAGCACTTTGAATCAGCATAACACTTATGCCAAAGAGCCGGGCAATCTGCCTGGCTCTTTCCGCGTCCTGAAGCTCCGTTTATCCGATCACGCTCAGATCAGTGTTGAGCCATTGCTCGCGTTTCCGATACAGTGTTGACGGACTCAATCCAAGTATATGTGCTGCTTTAGGCAGTGAGCCATCACATCGTGAAATCACGGCTTCGATAACTTCACGTTCAATCTCCGCCAAAGGTCGCTCGATGTTAACGGTCAAGCTCTTGTCTGCTGCGTGATAATCACCGGGCAATGAACTTACGGGAGCAGAAGCCGCTCTCTCATACTCGACAGGCAGTGAAGGTGGAGCTGTATGGTCAGCTGCGCTCAACATCGCTTCAGCCACTGCTTCACCATCATTCATGACCGCAACACCAGTAATGAGGTTTTCCAACTGACGCACGTTCCCCGGCCATCTGTGAGACAAAAGCCAGTTTTGCGCCTGGGCCTCAAAAGAGCATAAATCCTTTCCTTCCGCAGAAGACACCCGCTTCAGGAAATATTCGGCAAGTTCGAGGATGTCATGTCCACGGTCTCTGAGAGGTGGCAGAGAAATAGCCAGAACATGAAGTCGGTAGTAGAGATCTTCTCTAAAACGGCCTTCGGCCACTTCTTCAATCGGACGCCTGTTCGTAGCGGAAACAATACGAACATCAACGGTCTGAGTTTTGTCATCTCCTACCCGCTGAATCTGATTGGTCTGCAAAAACCGCAGGAGCTTGGCCTGCAGGTTGATGTCCATCTCACAGATTTCATCAAGAAACAACGTTCCACCAGATGCACTCATCACAGCGCCCAGTCGATCAGTTGTCGCCCCCGTGAAGGCGCCTTTCTTGTGTCCAAAAATCTCCGATTCAATCAGATCTTTCGGGATGGCTGCACAGTTAATGGCAATAAACGGCCCATCCTTGCGAGGACCAGCCTGGTGAATGGACTGGGCACATATTTCCTTTCCCGTCCCGCTTTCCCCGGTAATGAACACAGGCGCCTGGGATCGCGCAACACTCTCAACCATGCGATATACACCCTGCATCGCTGCAGAAGATCCGATAAATCCAAACGTGTTGTTTTCCTGCCCGGATACTGGGCCGCGTTCAGGCTTCTGGCTGACGATCCGGTTACTCTCAACCGCATTCCGCACACTGGTCACAAGGCGTTCGGAAGAAACGGGTTTCATCAGAAAGTCATATGCACCATGTCGCATCGCTTCCACTGCAATATTGACCGAGCCATGAGCGGTAATCATGATAGTGGTGACACTGACCCCGGCACGCTCTGCTGAGGCCAGAACCGAGCAACCGTCCTGATCCGGCAGTTGCAGGTCAAGCAGCATCACATCATATGTTTGCTTGCAAAGGGCCTCCAGGGCATCAGAACCTGTTTCAACAATATCCCCGGCAATTCCAGCAACTTGAAGCTGGTTCTGGTACAACGTAGCCAGCGAGGGGGTATCCTCGACAATCAAGACCCGTACATGATCCTTATGAGGTGGCATGTGCTGCTCCTTCCTGTCTTTCAGTTTGATGTCTCTGGTTTACTGTTGACATGATCAAACACCGTCAGCAGCGCATCCCGGCTTAGAGCCAATAACGTTGTGAAGTCAGCTATGACCTCCGCAATAGCGTCATGGTCTTCTGTCTTCGCCAGATTGGATAATTTCTCTGCAGAGGCATACAGCGCGGTCAGTCCGAAAGTGGAGGCAACGCCCTTCATAACATGCAGATGCCGACGCATCAGGGTTATGTCTTTCTCTCTGGACGCTTCAACGACTGCCTGTCCGTTTTCATCTATGTCAGCCAGACAGGTTGCCTGCAGTTTCGCCCGAACCGGGCGTGACACGCTTTCAAGCAATTCGATGGCAATATCTCTGTCCACAACAGACGAACCGCCCGGCCCTTCGTTGGAACTGAGCTGGTGCAGATCGGCATGGTTTGGCCCTCTGCCGGCAGTCAGCAGTTGCCTCAACGCAGTCATCACGCTACTGCGACGCGCCGGTTTCAGGAGCACATCGTCAAACCCCGAAGCAAGAAAACCATTGATCTCATGTTGCTGGGTGTAAGCCGTATAGGCCAGCATCGGAACCCTGTCACCGTTCGCCATCTGGCGGATGTTGCGCGCCGCTGTTGCTCCATCCATCTCAGGCATACCGATATCGAGAATAATCAGATCAAACACATCACCTGAAAAGCGCTCAAGCGCTTCCTTTCCGTTGGTGACTGAGGTGACCAGAATTCCCAGCGAAGTCAGCATGTCCGTCATCACCAGATTGTTGGTCGGATTATCTTCTGCGATGAGCACTTTCTTTCCGGCAAAATCAGCCTCGCCCTGACCAGAATCGTCAAGCTTATCATCGGGAGCCTGCAGGCCAATGGCAGGCCTCAGAGGCAGACGGACCGTAAAGCAACTTCCGACGCCCTCATCACTTTCGACCAGGATTTCTCCACCGAGCAGATCAACGAGCCCGCGTGAGATCGTCAACCCGAGGCCTGTGCCGCCGCGAACACGCGAGGGAGCATTATCGAGGGTGCGGAATCGCTCGAATAACCCCTCAAGATCGTGCGGGCTGATTCCAATACCCGTATCCGCAACATGAATGGCAAGACAATCTTCCCCTTCCTGGTCCCGATCCCGTGCCAGTTCGATCGTTACATGTCCCTTATCGGTAAACTTGATGGCATTGCCGGTCAGATTGAACAGAACCTGCCGCAGTCGCATCTGATCTTCTTCAATGAAACGAGGCAGAGTCTCATCCTGCTTGATGCGCAGTTCAAGCCCCTTCGCATTGGCCAGCGGGCGCACAAGATCCAATGTACTGTCAACCAGTGTGCGGGGTGAGAAAACTGTTCGGTTTGCGGCAACCTTCCCGGCCTCAAGTTTTGAGTAGTCCAGGATATCGTTCAGAAGTGTCGACAAGGCATTGGCGCTGTCCAGCGCAGTTTGCGCGTATTGATGGACCTTGGCTGCTGCCGGGCGCTGCTCAATTAATCCGAGAAGGCCAAGAACTCCGTTCAGCGGCGTTCTGATCTCATGACTCATGACAGCCAGGAACGCAGCCTTGGCACGGCTGGCCTGTTCAGCTTGATCCTTTGCCAGACTAAGCGCTTCCTGCTGTGCAAGGCTCTCTGTAATATCGCGCAGATACCCGACAAAAACCGGTCCATCGAACCCGTCAGCCAGATTCACCGCGAGCTCGACCGTGATCTCATTACCACTTTTTGTCTGCGCTTCGATCGTCAGTCTTTGGCCAAGGATCTTACCCTCACCGCCCTCTCTCAGTCGACGCATTCCGGCTTCATGGGCCTGCTGATAACGATGCGGGATGATGAGGTCAGTCATGGACTGCCCGACAGCTTCTGTCTTGCTGTATCCAAACACCTTTGTCGCAGCAGGATTAAATTCCAGGACTATCCCGTCGAGATTGATAATCAGGATTGGATCAAGTGCCGATTCTATGGTTGCCCTGAGCTGACCCTCTTTTGCGGCAAGAGCAAATTCGCGCTCTTTCAGCTCTGTGATATCGATCCTGAACCCAACAATGCCACCCATGTCGGTCCGCCGCTCAAATATGCGCAGCCATCTCCCGTCAGCCAGTTGCTGCTCTATCGGGTAGTCAAGCGGGTGTAAATGACGTGATAGGCGCTCTGCAATCCAGGCCTCGGGATTCGAAGCTGCTTCAGGATACTGCCCCCGGGCGACACCTTCGCGGATGATATCCTCAAATCGCACACCAGGTGCGATCAAGCCTGAACTTAACTTGTAGATTTCCCGGTATTTCTCGTTACAGAGCAGAAGCCTGTCATTCTCGTCATAAAGAACGAAACCATCCGGCAGGGCTTCCACCGCGTTCATCAGGCGTCTGTCGGATTCAATCAGCTGAGCGGTAACACGTTCCAGATCCTCCACGCGCTGCTTTTCTTCCTTTGCCTTCTCCTCAAGAGCAGTCACAACGCGTTGGTTTTTTACCGAGAGAAAAACAACAAATACAAGAAGCACTGCCAGGATTACTGCATACGTCATCAGGAAGGGTGTCAAACGCGTGAGTACGGGTTCGCTGTCGCTCCAGGAAATTTCAACCTGCTGCACACCCCGGACATCCCCGGCTTTCCAATCAGTTTTCGTCGACAGGGGATGGTTATTATGGCAGCTCACACAGGCCTGCTCCATGATAACCGGAACAGCATAACAAAGCACCGCATCACCATTTTCCTTATGGAAAAAGCGGTAGAACGGTTTATCCGGATTTGCCTGCAACTGCTCCAGCGCCGCTTTACTGAAGGCCGTTGTCGGGCGTTCTTTTCGGTGCTCAAACGGAAAGTCACTGACAATACTGTAGCTGGAACCCGTCATCTGGCCATTCAATTGCTCTGCGAGATCCATGGTCATGGTGACCGGAATAGGAAGTGCGCGCGTCTGATCCTGGTAGTCATGAGAAAAGGAAACATCAACGTCGTCCTGCTGCAGACGCCCCACCACATGCGTGGTGTAGTAGGAGCGAAACGCCAGCAAAGCGTCCGTTTGCGATCGCGCCGCCTGCAGGAGAAGTTCTTCTTTTTCCGATTTAAGAAACGATGTGGTCTGCGCAACCAACACGGCACAAGAAAGCAGCCCCATAGTGAATATGAGAAATACTCTTACAAAGAGATACCGTGGGATACGCAGCATATAATACCTTAATACTCCAAATTATTAGAAGTTATTTATGAAAAATGCTGGGATCACATTTCAATTTTCATAATTTTTATAGATAAAACAAAAGAAAATAGATCATTAAATATTTAAATTTTACTCTTTGCATGATGGATCAACACCTTTGCATCTTGCAATCACCACTTCTTACAGCCGATCACTGATTTTAGATAAAGTATTGATTCTAAAAGAAAGGCCAAGCTGGCATGCATCTTGTTACGTAGCTGTCAGGATCTCTAAGTCCTGGGAGCAAACGAATGAATATTGTTTCAAATAGCAGTGCTTGCGAAAGTCATCTGGAAAAACTTACATCGGCTGACACCGCTGACACGACAATCAGCATTATTGGTCTCGGATATGTGGGCACGGTCTCAGCCGCCTGCATGGCCAATCTGGGGTATTCCGTCATTGGCGTGGATCTGGATGCAACACTATGCGTTCGGTTGGCGGCAGGCATCTCACCGGTCAGTGAACCTGGTGTTGGCGAACTGCTCAGGCAGGCGGTTACAGATGCCCGGCTGTCAGCGACAGCATCACTGGGTGAAGCAATTGCAAAGTCGAATGTCACGTTCGTTTCAGTCAATACACCAACAGCCGATGATGGCTCCTGCAACACAGACGCAATCAGAGCTGTTGCAAAAGATATTGGCAGAGCTCTGTCCGAAAAGGATACCTACCACCTTCTGGTACTCCGCTGCTCTGTCCCCCCAGGAACGACCGAAGGTATTTTCCAGGCCATTGTTGAGCGCTGGTCCGGGAAGACAGCAGGGCAGGACTTCGGTGTCTGCTTCAATCCGGAATTCTTGAGAGAGAGTACCGCGGTGGAGGATTTCAACAGTCCTCCCAAAACGATCATCGGCGCATCCGATGATCGGGCTGGTCGGATGCTGGCCACCCTCTTAGCCCCCATTGACCAGCATCCGATCCATGCCACTCCGAAGGAAGCCGAAATGGTGAAATATGCCGATAATGTCTGGCATGCCGCCAAGGTCTGTTTCGGCAATGAGATAGGGCGTCTGTGCCATGTCCTGGATATAGACGGTCACAGGGTAATGGATCAGTTCTGTCAGGATCAGGTCCTGAACATTTCTCCTCAGTATCTGAAACCGGGTTTCGCCTATGGTGGGTCCTGCCTCCCGAAAGAAGTACGGGCTATGGCCCATCTGGGTCGAGCCTATGGCGTCGGTTTGCCACTTGTCGACAGCCTCCCCGGCTCCAACGAAACTCAGATCTGTCAGGCTCTGGATCTGATTGTAAAAACACAGCGCAAGCGTATCGGAATTTGCGGGCTGACTTTCAAACCGGACACCGACGATTTGAGGGAGAGTCCATCAACGGCACTCGCAAAACAGCTTCTGGACGCGGGATATGAAGCTTACGTCGCAGACCCGTTGTACACGAAACTGGAAGCCCTGCATCAGCAGGCCGTCCTTATGAAACCTCACTATCCAGAGGATGCAGCAACCCTTTATCGCCTCACACAGTTCCTGTGTTCGAGCACCGATGAACTGCTGCGGAACTGCGATGTCATCGTGACTGTCCACAAGAGCGATTACTGGGCGGACCAGCTGCGTGGCAGAACAGACAATCACCATATTGTTGATGTCAGTCGCTTATTCCATCGCGAGCCTGATTGCGTAACCTACCAGGGCATCGGTTGGTAACACCTGCCTTGCCCAGGGCTCAGGCCTTCAAAGCTCAGAAAGAACTGGCAGAATACGTCTGACGGTACGCGAACCAGCCGAACAAAGATATTTTAGGGAAAATGGTGGAGCATCGCGGAGACATATCGAACCCAGCGGGTTCGCAAGCACAAGCGTGCGCCGCGCTGTTAGCGCGTCCTATCGGAGACATGAGCAAAGCGAATTGTCGTGAGATAAAAAAGTGGTGGAGCCCAACGGACGAAGTCCGCACCACTCCCAGGAAACCATCAAGGGTTCGATTTTAAGAGAAATGGTGGAGCTAAGCGGAATCGAACCGCTGACCTCTTGAATGCCATTCAAGCGCTCTCCCAACTGAGCTATAGCCCCTCACCGAGGATGGCTGCGGTATAGGCCGCAGCCAGAGAAAGATCAAGCGAAAAAAGAGACTTTTTCACAGGGCCTGTTTCAGGCCGGGCAATCAGCCTTCGTCGTCGTCTTTGCCGCCGACTTCCGGGATGAACGGGACATTATCATCATCGTCATCTTCGAGGAAGGTGTCGTCGTCCTCATCGCCGATGTCCTCGACATCGTCCTCGCCGTCCAGATCAGGGATATCTTCCCCATCATCATCGTCAGCACCCTGCTCGGCATCAGCTTCTTCCAGAGAGATGATTTCCGGACCACTGGCGTCGTCCTCATCTTCATCATCATCGCTTTCAGTTGCCTTAGAGGCAGTTGCCGGAGTAACCGAGCTGACTGCCGCAGTGGCAACTTCAAACTCGCTGCCGCATTTCGGGCAGAAGATCGGCGACTTCTGGAGGTCGTAGAATTTAGCGCTGCAGCTGAGACAGGTGCGCTTTGTTCCAAGTTCAGGTTTGGCCACGGCTTACCCTCGATTTTTCAGTAAAGTTGCGACTGCATATGACAGGCATTGGCCACATGTCAAAGACAAATGCACAAGAATTGCTCCTTCTTTAGACTGTTTCTCGTGAAAATGCGGTTTGAAACGATGACGCTCACTGAAACTTGTGTTAACGAGCAGCTGCTTTGTCGCAACCTGCCAGCCGTTACCGGCACCATGGCTCAGACACAATCGGCATGAACCGACTATGACACATTCTCTCCCCCTGTCACCGATGCGCGCACATCAATCCCGTGGTCTTCAAGGACGTTTCCACCTTCCGGGAGACAAATCCGTGTCCCATCGGTCGCTGATGTTCGGCGCAATGGCTCTGGGTGAAACACGGATTACGGGCCTGCTGGAATCAGGCGACATCATGAGCACCGCGGATGCCATGCGGGCCTATGGCGCGACAATCACACGGAATGATGATGGCAGCTGGTCTGTGACAGGTTGCGGCGTTGGCGGGTTCAGCGAGCCGGACAATGTGATCGACTTCGGCAATGCAGGCACCGGTGTCCGCCTGGTCATGGGACTGGCGGCAGGTTATGATTTTGCATCGACCTTTGTTGGAGATGCCTCTCTTTCAAAGCGCCCGATGGGCCGGGTCCTCAATCCTTTGCGCGATATGGGCGTTCAGGTACTGGGACGCAGCGGAGATCGGCTGCCCCTCACATTGCAGGGCCCGCAGACACTTGCCCCCATCACCTATCGGGTACCCGTAGCTTCGGCCCAGGTAAAATCTGCCGTGCTCCTGGCCGGGTTGCACGCCCCAGGCATCACGTCTGTCATTGAACCGGTCATGACACGCGATCACACGGAAAAAATGCTGCAGGGCTTTGGGGCTGATCTATCAGTGGAAACAGATCAGGACGGCGTGCGCACGATTTCCCTTCAGGGGCATCCGACCCTGAAAGCCTGCTCGATTGCGGTTCCCGGGGACCCGAGCTCGGCTGCCTTTGCTCTGGTCGCTGCTCTTATTGTTCCGGGCTCCGAAATCGTAATTGAGAATCTTCTGCTCAACCCGACCCGCACCGGTCTAATCGACACTCTGATCGAAATGGGCGGTGATATCCGCATCGAGAACGAGCGCCTGGAAGGCGGTGAAACCGTCGGCGATATCCGCGTCAAGTCGAGCGACTTGAAAGGTGTCACCGTCCCCGCAGACCGCGCGCCCTCAATGATTGATGAATATCCGGTCCTCGCAATTGCCGCAGCCTTTGCCGAGGGCGAGACGCGGATGGACGGTCTTGAGGAATTGCGGGTGAAAGAATCTGACCGCCTGTCTGCGGTTGCTGCCGGGCTCGCCGTAAATGGCGTTGATCATGAAGAAGGGCCAGCCAGCCTGGTCGTCCGTGGAACCGGCCATCCTCCTGCAGGCGGCGGCACCGTTGAAACCCATCTTGACCACCGGATCGCCATGAGCTTCCTCACCATGGGCCTCGCTTCGAAGGAACCGGTCACAGTCGACGATGCAGCAATCATCGCAACCAGCTTCCCGAGTTTTAAACCAACCATGGAACGTCTGGGTGCAGAGTTCAGCGAGGGCGCGACGCAATGAATCTCGAGCTATGGCTCGCGTTTGCTGTAACCTATACTGTAATTTCAGCTATTCCCGGGCCAAGCGTTCTTATGGTTCTCGGGCTCACATTGAGCCATGGCCCGAAGACAGCCGCCTTCTGCATATTGGGAGATATACTCGGAGGATTGGCGATCATTTCACTCGCTTTCCTTGGCGTTGGAACGATTCTGGCTGCATCAGCCGAGCTTTTCCAGGCGCTCAAATGGGCCGGGATTCTCTATATGATTTACCTCGGCATCCAGCAGATACGGGTAGCACGTAAAGCAACGCAGACAACCATCACCAGAACAACAGGCAAGCAAGGTTTTCAAACCGGGTTTCTGACAGGGATTCTCAATCCAAAAGCCATTCTGTTCTATGTGGCTTTCCTCCCACAGTTTATGGACCCGACCTATGACGCTTTGGTACAGATCCTGATGTTGAGCGCCACGTCGTCAGCAATCGTTTTGATCATCCTGTCACTCTACCTGCTGATGGCGGTCAGGATTAGTCGAGCTATCCAATCACCATCGACCCAGCGCTATATCGGTTATGCAGGTGGGGGATGTCTTTTGGGCGGCGCTACCGCCATGGCAATAACGCGTTAGGGCAACACATATGATCATCGCAATTGACGGGCCTGCGGCGTCAGGCAAGGGAACCCTGGCCAGACGGCTTGCGGCTCATTTCAGTCTGGCTCATCTGGATACGGGCCTGACCTTTCGGGCCGTTGCCCATGCACTGCTTGAAGCGGGTCTGCCTCTTGATGATGAAGCTACTGCAGCCCGAACCGCATCCGAACTCGACCTGGGACAGCTGGATGGCAGCATTCTGTCTGCCCATCATATCGGTGAAGCCGCGTCCCGTGTGGCTGTGATGCCTCAGGTGCGCACTGCTCTTGTTGAAGCACAGCGTGATTTTGCAAAGCGCCCGGGCGGAGCGGTTCTTGATGGGCGCGATATTGGCACAGTTGTCTGCCCGGATGCCGATGTGAAGCTTTATGTGACAGCCAGCGCTGAGGTCCGCGCCAAGCGCCGAACGGATGAAACCATCGCCAAAGGCAAGGATGTACGCTTTGCTGATATTCTGGCCGACATCGTCCAGCGCGACGAGCGGGACATGAACAGAAGTGTCGCTCCGTTGAAACCTGCTGAAGATGCCTACTTGCTTGATACGAGCGATTTGGATATAGAAACAGCGTTCAAGGAAGCTGTGGATATCATTGAACGGTCCCGAAATGGCCAATTGGCCTGACAGGCCATCAGATCCAGCCAGCCCATCCGGCCTTTCAGCACTCTTGAACAAGCCTAATCATGCCGCATTGCATCCGCTACGGCGCCTCTCGTCTTTCGGGACGGGTTTCCTTGTTGGGAAAGCGGAACCATGCGGTCGGACAATTCAAACCCGGCGCCAGGACCGAAAGGTCATCAGGAGCATTTATGAGCTACGCAGCACCCTCCATGGAGGAATTTGAGGCCCTTCTCGAAGAATCGTTCCAGAAAACGGAACTGATGGAAGGCCAGGTCGTCAACGGTACGGTTATTGCAATCGAGAAAGACCAGGCGATCATTGACGTTGGTCTGAAAGTTGAAGGCCGCGTTCCGCTGAAAGAATTCGGCGCAGCCGCCAAGAATGGCGAGCTGGTTGTCGGAACCGAAGTTGAAGTTTACCTCGACCGCGTCGAAAACGCCCTCGGTGAAGCTATCCTCTCCCGCGACAAAGCCCGTCGTGAGGAAAGCTGGGTTCGCCTTGAGAAGGCTTTCGAAGCCGGCGAAAAAACCCAGGGCGTTATCTTCAACCAGGTCAAAGGCGGCTTCACCGTCGATCTGGATGGCGCAGTGGCCTTCCTGCCACGCAGCCAGGTGGATATTCGTCCGGTTCGCGACGTAACCCCGCTGATGAACAACCCGCAGCCGTTCCAGATCCTGAAAATGGACAAGCGTCGCGGCAACATCGTGGTTTCCCGTCGCGTGGTTCTCGAAGAGACCCGTGCCGAGCAGCGCTCTGAAATCGTCCAGAACCTCGAAGAAGGTCAGGTCGTTGAAGGCGTTGTCAAGAACATCACCGATTACGGTGCGTTCGTTGATCTCGGCGGCATTGACGGTCTGCTGCACGTCACCGACATTGCATGGCGTCGCATCAACCATCCGAGCGAAGTTCTGACCATCGGCCAGACGGTCAAGGTTCAGATCATCCGCGTCAACCACGAGACACACCGCATCAGCCTCGGCATGAAGCAGCTGGAAAGCGATCCGTGGGAAGGTATCGAAGCGAAATACCCGCTCGAAGCCAAATTCTCCGGTCGTGTTACGAACATCACCGACTACGGTGCGTTCGTCGAGCTGGAGCCAGGCATCGAAGGCCTTATCCACGTTTCCGAAATGTCCTGGACCAAGAAAAACGTCCATCCGGGCAAGGTGGTTTCCACCAGCCAGGAAGTGGAAGTCATGGTTCTCGAAGTGGATCCGGTCAAGCGTCGTATCTCTCTCGGCCTCAAGCAGACCCTCGACAATCCGTGGGATGCCTTTGCTGCTAACCACCCGATCGGTGCAACCGTTGAAGGTGAAGTCAAGAACAAGACCGAGTTCGGTCTGTTCATCGGCCTTGAAGGCGATGTTGACGGCATGGTTCACCTGTCCGATCTGGACTGGAACCGCCCGGGCGAGCAGGTCATCGACGAGTTCAACAAGGGCGACATGGTCAAAGCCATCGTTCTTGACGTGGATATCGATAAAGAGCGTATCTCCCTCGGCATCAAGCAGCTTGAAGGCGATCCGTTTGAATCTGCCGCATCTGGCGGAGAAGTTCGCAAGGGTGCAGTTGTTACCTGTGAAGTTGTTGAAGTCCAGGATGGTGGTCTTGAAGTCAAGATCGCTGACACAGACGTTACAGCTTACCTGCGTCGTGCAGACCTCAGCCGCGATCGCTCCGAACAGCGTCCTGAGCGTTTTGCCGTTGGCGACAAAATCGATGCACGCGTCACCCAGTTCGACAAGCGCAGCCGCAAGGTTTCCGTGTCGATCAAAGCTCTGGAGATCGCAGAAGAGAAAGAAGCAGTCGCACAGTTCGGCTCTTCCGACTCCGGCGCATCTCTCGGCGACATTCTCGGCGCTGCCCTCAAGGCCCGCGAAGACGACGAATAAGCCGAACGCTTTTCAAAACAAAATCGGAACCCGGGGCAATAGCTCCGGGTTTTTTGTTGCGTGCAAGACTTCCTTATCTAAAGATGGAGTGAGCATCGACGATCCTTGTCTTGCTGCTCCTGATTGCGTATATCCGGGACACCTGTTTTTCCTGACACGTGAGTGAACTTATGTCCCTTGATCTTGACGCTGTTCTTGACCGCAGGCGTCTCAGACGCAAACTGACCGTCTGGCGGGTGATTGCCTTCGCACTCGTGGCAGGCCTGATCGTGGTCGCTGCCAGCAGCATTCTTGATCAGTTTGGCGGGGATCATGTGGCCCGTGTCTCTATTCACGGCTTCATCTCGGAAGATCCGAACCAGCTGGCCATGCTGAAGCAGATCGAGAAGGACAAGAAGATCAAGGCGGTCATTGTCAGCATTGATTCTCCCGGCGGCTCCACCGCTGGCGGAGAAGCCCTGTATGAAGCGCTGCGCCGCATTGCCGAGAAAAAACCCATGGTAGCCACCATGAGCACGGTCGCGGCATCCGCCGGATATATGGTTGCCCTTGCGTCAGATCACATCCTGGCACGCCGCACCACCATTACCGGGTCCATTGGCGTTATCTTCCAGTCACCAGATGCATCAAAACTGCTGAATACCGTCGGCATCTCCTTTGAAGAGATCAAGAGTTCTCCGCTCAAAGCCGAGCCTGATCCACTGACGCCCACAACCGATGAAGCCCGTGAAATGGTCCGCTCTGTCATCCTTGATACATATGACTGGTTTGTAGACCTGGTGGCTGAACGACGTCCGTTTGACCGGGACACGGCGCTGGCTCTCGCGGATGGCCGGATCTTTTCAGGTCGCCAGGCCGTCGAAGCCAGACTTGTGGATGCCATCGGCGCTCAGGAAGAGGCGAGAGACTGGCTGAACACGGAGCACAAGGTCGCAACCGACCTGCCGTTGCGGGACTGGAAGCCCCACAATCCTGAAGAGGAGTTCGGTTTTCTGGGCCGGGCATTAACCGGCATCCGGGAAATTTCAGGACTTTCTGGCCTTTTGGGGCAATTATCTCAGCAGTTTGAGGGCATTAAACACCCTACTGCGCTTGACGGACTACGTTCGGTTTGGCAACCTCAACCCTCACAGGGTGAATAATTAGAACAATTCAACATCCACTACGTTCATCTCAGAGGAAGCGCGTTATGATCAAGTCCGAGCTGGTTCAAAGGATTGCAGAACAAAATCCGCATCTTTATCAGAGGGACGTCGAGAATATCGTCAACGCTATTCTGGATGAGGTCATTGACGCGATGGCGCGCGGAGATCGGGTCGAATTGCGCGGCTTCGGTGCGTTTTCCGTCAAGAACCGCCCGGCCCGCGTCGGCCGCAATCCACGGACCGGTGAAACCGTATCCGTGGATGAGAAACATGTGCCGTTCTTCAAGACCGGCAAGGAAATGCGCGAGCGCCTTAACGACGGCTGAGCGTCTTTCAAATAATCCTTATCCAGTCGTTTCTCAGCTTGGCAAATCATCGCCGAGATGATTGAATAGCGTTGTTTATATGCGTCGCGGGAGACAAGCGTGGTTCGCCTGTTCAAATTGCTGATCCTTATTCCAATCACCATTGTGACGGTGATTTTTCTGGTGATCAACAGAGCACCGGTGACGCTGACATTTGACCCGTTTTCATCCGACGCACCGGCCTTCACCCTGACTTTACCGCTGTTCATCATCATTGTTGCCTGTTTCGCACTTGGTGTTCTTGCAGGTGGCATTGGCGCCTGGATGAAGCAGGGCAAGTGGCGCAAGGCAGCCCGTGACACCCAGTACGAAGCCGCACGATGGCGTAGACGTGCCGGGCAGCTCAAGGATGAGCAGGAGCGCGCGCGCACAACAGCTGACACCAGCCTGTCAGCCCTTCCCGCGCCTCAGAACAGAACTGCAGCCTGATTATTCAGGTTTCCCTTCTGCCCTATTGAACCGATTGCTGCATGCATCTCTATGCATGAGAATGCGATCCTGTGTTCATCATCAAATCGTCTGCCCAAGCCATAGCCTTACACGGATAGAGTGATCCCATGACCCTAGACATCAAAACGTGCGGACTGAGCACCCCGGAGACAGTTGACGCGGCTCTTGACGCAGGCGCCGATATGATCGGATTTGTCTTCTTTCCCAAATCCCCCCGTGCCGTCACAGCTGACCGCGCTGCTGAACTGGCAAAACCCGCTCGTAACAGAACAGCCATCGTGTCGCTCAGCGTCAATATGGATGATGCCGGACTTGAAGCCATCGTCAGCATATTGAAACCGGATCTGCTGCAGCTGCATGGTTCGGAAACGCCTGAACGCGTCCGGGAGGTGAAGGAGAAATTCGGCCGTCCGGTCATGAAAGCCATCGGGGTGGCAAACGCCGGAGACCTTGACGTGATCACATCCTATCAGGGAGTAGCCGACAGGCTACTCATTGATGCAAAGCCACCGAAAGATGCCGATCTTCCAGGCGGGAATGGTCTCGCCTTTGACTGGCGACTGATCGAACGCCTTTCTGAGGAAACGCCTTTCATGCTGTCCGGCGGGCTGACTGTTGACAATGTGGCTGACGCCATCCGGATGACCCATCCGGGCGGTGTGGATGTTTCCTCTGGCATAGAACGGGAAAAGGGCATCAAGGACCCGGATCTCATTTATCAGTTTATCAGACATGCACGCGAGGCCGTTCAGGCCTGATCCTCAAGGAGCTGTTCCATGGCACAGACAGAAAACCAGCGCGCGAATTCCCTCAGAACCGGTCCGGATGAAGAGGGTTTCTTTGGCATATTCGGCGGACGTTTCGTCCCGGAAACGCTCATGCCGCTTATTCTGGATCTGGAACAGGCCTGGATGGAGGCTCGTGAGGACCCTGTCTTTCAGAGCGAACTCTACCAGCTCAATAAATACTACACGGGCCGCCCAAGCCCGCTCTATTTCGCAGAACGCCTGACCGAGCATCTGGGCGGAGCGAAAGTCTATTTCAAGCGGGACGAGCTCAACCACACCGGCAGCCACAAGATCAACAATTGCCTGGGCCAGATCCTGCTTGCAAAGCGCATGGGAAAAACCCGCATCATTGCAGAAACCGGTGCCGGGCAGCATGGCGTGGCATCTGCAACGGTTTGCGCCCGCTTCGGTTATCCCTGTGAGGTCTATATGGGCAAGACCGACGTGGAGCGGCAAAGTCCCAATGTCTTCCGCATGCGATTGCTTGGCGCTGAGGTCCATCCGGTCACCGCCGGGGCGGGCACGCTGAAAGATGCCATGAACGAAGCAATCCGCGACTGGGTCACCAATGTGGACAGTACCTACTACATCATCGGGACAGCAGCAGGAATGCACCCCTATCCGATGATGGTCCGCGACTTCCAGTCCGTTATCGGCAAGGAAGTCAGGACCCAGATGATGGAAGCGGAAGGCCGCCTGCCTGATGCGGTCGTCGCCTGCATTGGCGGCGGATCAAACGCCATCGGTCTGTTCCACCCTTTCCTTGATGACGAGGATGTGGAGATCATCGGCGTGGAAGCCGGAGGCAAGGGCCTTCAGGGCGACGAACATTGCGCCAGTCTCGCAGGCGGCCGCCCCGGCGTTCTTCACGGTAACCGGACGTATCTGCTGCAGAATGATGACGGCCAGATCCTCGAAGGCCATTCCATTTCGGCCGGTCTTGATTACCCCGGCATCGGGCCGGAACATTCCTGGCTGAAAGAAACGGGCCGGGTCCGGTACATTTCGGCAACCGATCAGGAAGCGCTTGAGGCCTTCCAGCTCTGCACCCGGCTTGAGGGTATTATTCCGGCTCTCGAACCAAGTCACGCCCTGGCAAAGGTCATGGAAATCGCACCCACCATGGCGAAGGACCAGATCATCGTCATGAACCTCTGCGGACGCGGCGACAAGGACGTCTTTACCGTCGCCAAACTGCTCGGCGTCGATATTGAAGGATAAGGCAGATGACAGACACACGCATTGACCGTCGTTTCGCCAGATTGCGCGACGAGAACCGTCCGGCACTGGTCACATTCATCACTGCCGGAGATCCATCTGAAGAGGTCGGCCAGGCCATTCTTGACGCTCTGCCGCAGGCAGGTGCTGATATTATCGAGCTCGGCATGCCCTTCTCGGACCCGATGGCCGAAGGTATTCCCATTCAGCTGTCATCACAAAGAGCCCTGAATGCGGGACAGACCCTGACAAAAACACTCGATATGGTTAAGGCGTTCAGAACCAGGGATAATGAAACCCCCATTGTCCTGATGGGGTATTACAATCCGATCTACTCCTATGGATCAGAGCGATTCCTGGATGATGCCAAAGACGCTGGTGTTGACGGCTTCATCATTGTCGACCTCCCGCCCGAAGTTGATACCGAGCTCTGTATTCCGGCAGTCAAACGCGGTTTGAATTTCATCCGTCTGGCCACGCCAACCACAGACGGGAAGCGGCTTCCCCGTGTCTTGCAGAACACCTCCGGCTTTGTCTACTATGTCTCCATCAAAGGCATAACAGGCACTGCCGCACCGGACAGCAGCGCGGTTTCAGAGGCTGTCACGCGGATCAAGTCCCATACCGATCTGCCTGTTGCAGTGGGATTTGGTGTCAAGACACCGGAACAGGCAAGAGAGCTCGGGCGCACCTCTGACGGGGTTGTTGTCGGCTCTGCTCTGGTGGAAGCGATAAGAACAAGTCTTGACTCAAACGGCAATGCCACGGAAAAGACAGTTTCAGCCGTTAGCGACCTGGTTCGGTCTCTGGCGGACGGGGTATGTTCGGCGCGATCCGCCGCAGCCGAATAAGCAGATGAACGCCGCCATATTGGCTCTGGCGTCTAACAGACAGGACGGAACCGGTGAACTGGATTAACAACGTCGTTCGACCGAAAATCAGATCGCTGCTGCCCAAGCGCGAGGTCCCGGACAATCTCTGGATCAAATGTCCGGAATCCGGTGAGATGGTTTTCCATCGCGATCTGGAAGCCAACCAGTGGGTCATTCCCAATTCCGGCTACCATATGAAGGTGCCCGCACGGGGCAGGCTGGAAAATCTGTTCGACGATGCCACATGGGATGACATTGAGTTACCTGATGTTGCCATTGATCCGCTCAAGTTCCGTGACGAGCGGAAATATACTGATCGTCTGAAGGACGCCCGTGCGAAGACCGGACGCAACGATGCTATCCTTGCAGGCACCGGCAAGGTGTTTGGCCAGCCGGTCACCGCAGCGGTTCAGGACTTCAACTTCATGGGCGGCTCCCTGGGCATGGCAGCAGGTGAAGGCCTCGTCACGTCCATGGAAAAGGCCGTTGAGCTGAAAACCCCTTATGTGCTGTTTGCCTCTTCTGGTGGCGCGCGCATGCAGGAAGGCATCCTGTCCCTCATGCAGATGCCGCGCACAACAGTTGCGGTTCAGGAACTGCGTGAAAACGGCCTGCCTTATATTGTGGTTCTGACCAATCCGACAACAGGCGGCGTCACTGCATCCTATGCAATGCTGGGCGATATTCATCTGGCAGAACCTGGCGCACTCATCGGCTTTGCCGGTCCACGCGTGATCGAACAGACCATTCGGGAAAAGCTGCCAGCCGGTTTCCAGCGCTCCGAGTATCTCAAGGATCACGGTATGGTCGACATGGTCGTTCATCGCCATGAACTGAAGCAGACCATCTCAAATCTCTGCTCAATCCTGATGAAATGGCAGCCGGAAGACACAGCGGTCGTCCCTGTTGAAGAACCTGAAGAAGCAGAAGTTCCAGCAGATGAGCCCGCAGCAGACGAGGCGACAGAAACCACGGCCCAGACCGAACAGGCCTGAAACACGCAAAGCTGAGCCGAACCCGGCTCAGCATGATTCTGTAGTTTGAGAACACCTGGATACATGCGATCCCTTAGAGTGAGGCGTCTCATGGTCCAGGGGCAGGACAGTCTCCGGCCTTTCGGCCGTTCCCTTAGAAAAGGCTGGGCTCCATGGCGGATTCCACAGCAATCCTTGATCGCCTGATCAAGCTCCACCCACGCGCGATTGATCTCTCTCTGGGCCGGATGGAACGGCTTCTGGAAGCCATTGGTCATCCGGAGAAACGTCTGCCACCGGTTCTGCATGTGGCAGGGACAAACGGCAAGGGCTCAACCGGCGCCTTCATGCGGTCCATTCTGGAAGCATCCGGCCTCGCTGTTCATGTCTACACGTCCCCCCATCTCGTTCGCTTTCATGAGCGCATACGACTGGGCAAACCGGGCGGTGGCCACTTTGTGGACGAAGACATTCTGGTTCAGGCCCTGCTGGATTGTGAAGCCGCCAACAGCGGTGAACCCATTACCCTGTTCGAAATCACCACAGCCGCCGCGCTGAAGCTCTTTGCTGATCACCCAGCTGATGTCCTGATCATGGAAGTCGGCCTTGGCGGTCGTCTGGACGCAACCAATGTGATTGATGAACCTCTGGTCTCTGTCATCACACCGGTTTCAGTCGACCATGAAGGGTTCCTCGGGTCATCCATTACAGGCATTGCAAAAGAGAAGGCCGGTATTCTCAAATCCGAGCGTCCCGGCATTCTGGCTCCACAGACCGATGAAGTCCGCGACACCATAGAAACCATCGCCGCAAGCCTCTCGGCACCTCTGTCCATCGCCAATCAGGACTGGCAGGTCTATGAGGAAAACGGCCGGATGATCTATCAGGATACGCACGGGCTGATGGATTTGCCCATGCCGAGGCTTCCCGGCCATCATCAGATCTGGAATGCTGGCACTGCCATCGCCGCACTGCGCGCAGCGCACTACCTGCCCGATGCAGATGTTATTGAGCGCGGGCTCCTGTCAACAACCTGGCCCGCACGGATGCAACGCCTGACGGAGGGCCATTTTGTCGAACAGGCCGGATCAGATGTAGAAATCTGGGTTGATGGCGGTCACAATCCTGGCGCAGGCATTGTCATCGCGCAGGCTCTTGCGGATCTGGAAGAGCGGTCTCCAAAGCCGCTTTACATGATCGCGGGCATGATCAACACCAAGGAGCCTGTCGGGTACTTCAAACCGTTCACCGGTCTGGCCCGGACAGTGATAGCGGTTCCTGTCACCATGTCGGATGCAGGCATTCCCCCTGTAGACCTGATCGCCTTTGTTACAGAAGCCGGGCTGAACGGACTTGAAACATCATCTCTGTCAGAAGCCTTTGACCTCGCCCTGAAAGAAATCGGCGATGGCCCGGCCCGTATTCTGTTCTGCGGCTCTCTCTATCTTGCCGGCGAAGTGCTCGAACAGAACGGCACCCTGCCTGCCTGATCCTGAAAACAACTCTGAAACAAAAAAGCCCGGAACGCATGTCCGGGCTTTTTGCATATCTGTCGGTCAGTGATCAGACTTCGCCATTGATCCAGTTGACCACATCGTTTTTGGAGTTGAGGCCACCAACACCAATCTTCATGGCAGCTGGCTCCCCATCCTTGAAGATCAGCAGCATCGGGATGGAACGAACGCCATAATTGGCCGCAACAGCCTGGTTCTCGTCCACATTGACCTTGGCCACTTTGACCTTGCCACCGAGGTCAGCTGCAGCATCTTCGAGCAGCGGAGACAGAGCCTTGCACGGGCCGCACCATGGTGCCCAGAAGTCTACCACTACCGGCTCGGATGAATTCAGAACATCTTCCTGGAAGGAAGCATCGGTTACATTAATGGTCGCCATTGTACCCACTTTCTTTGCCCGGGATCGCCAATCAGAGCGATCCACTTGATTTCACAGGTCAGCTGAAACTGTTTCAGCGCCTGAAAGTTCAATCTCTATGCACCGGAATCAGGTGCGTTGTCTGCTGAAAGGTAGGTAGCCGCCTCAGGCCCGTCAAGGCGTGTCGATGCGTCCGTCGACCAATCCGCCCAGGCAGCGTTCATCTGACCCTCTGGCAGCTCCATCAGACGGGCTGTCTCTGTCCAGTAGAGGAACCCTCTGACTGAAAGATCGGGATAGGCAGCTCCCAGCAGCTGCACATAGGCAGACATCTGCGCCAGATAGGAAAGCGGCACATTTTCCGCTGTAACAGGCGGCTTTCTGTTGGTCTTGTAGTCAAGGATAAACAGCTCAGCCCCCTGTTTCACCAGCCTGTCTATCCGTCCTGCAATCCGCACCGGCTTCCCTTCCCGCTCAAGCACGCCGACAATCGGCACCTCTGAGCGGGCATCTGCTGAAAAGAACGGGGTAAGCTGGGGGGAGGAAAGCATCACACAAACGTGATCTGCAAGTTGCTCTGCTTCTGCCCGGGATATACCGGGATGCCCTGATAGATAGGCAAACGCTCGTACGCGCCGTTCGTCTTCCACCACATCCGGGAGAAATTCCAGAAGCTTGTGAAGAAGAGTCCCGCGTTCTGCCCCCGACAACCCCGATGCCTGCGCCAGCGCTGCGACACCATCAGTGAAATCCGCATCATCAAGAGCGGACGCTGCAAGCGGGCGCGGTGGTTTGCTTTCGGGCCTCGCTGCGTGGGCCAGCCAGGCTGGCAGCGATGGAGCAGCGCGCGCGGCCTGTTCCGCCGCATCCGGTTTATGCTCTCGGGACGGCTGAACGCTGTCCCTCCACAACAGGCTTTCCCCTTCTGGCCTCTGCAGAAGGTTCGAGGATGCTGAAAGCCCCGCCTTGATGAGCGCGTACCAGCTTTGATCATGCGGTTCTTTCTGATTGCCATAGGCCGTCACCAGAAGACGATCACGTGCCCGCGTCATCGCCACATAAAGCAATCGCCTATATTCCTCTTCCTGTTTGCCGCGCAACATCTGAAGACGGTCTGCAAAGGCAGAAGGGCGGATAGCCTTGCGCGGAGCCCAAAGGAGCCTGGGATAATCCTCTTTAGGCTGAAGCAGAGACGGATCATGAGCCGCACTAACCGGGGCCGAACCGCTGTCGACGAGAAACACCACCGGTGCCTCAAGGCCCTTGGCACCATGAACGGTCATGACCCGGATTTCATCCCGACCCTGATCCAGCTCTCTTTTGATATCCGTGCCACTCTTGCGCATCAGTGTGAGAAAGCCCTGCAGCGACGGGATACCTTTCGATTCAAATGACAGGGCCAAGTTGAGGAATTCGTCCAGAACATCCTCCGCCTCTGCACCAAGCTGGCCAAGGATGGACTTACGACCTCCGCCCTCACCGAGAACACGGGCATAGAATTCAAAAGGCCGGTCAAAGTCTGTCCGTTCACGCCAGAGATTGAGTTGCCTGAAGGCTCTTTCGTGACAGCTACCCTTCTCCGTCCGTGCCCGGCGGCCAAGCTCACCCCACAGGGTTCCTTTCCTGTGGGCGGCCAGATCATAGAGTTCATCTTCGGAATATCCCACAAGCGGTGATTTCAGAACCACAGCGAGAGACAGGTCATCCTCCGGCAACAGCATCACATCGCCAAGAGCCAGCAGATCCTCAACCACGATGTGATCCGACAGAGACAACCGGTCCGCTCCGGCAATGGGAATGCTGCGATCCTTCAGAGCCCGATTGAGCGCATCAATGAAAGCACCACGTTTCCGCACCAGCACAAGGATATCACCAGCACTGATCCGTTCGCCTGTTCCTTCAAGACGCTCTCCATCCTGAAGCCAGCGCTGAATCGTATCGGCAATCCTGTTCGCCAGCCGGGAAAGCCCGGTCTGAGCCCCCACATGGTCCACCGGCACAGTCCAATCCGTATCGGCCTCGAGGTGATCCGTCAGTGTGGGTGGCCAGATCTCGACCAAGCCCGGATCATTCCGCCGTACGGCCTCGTGTACGGGTGGTTCTGGTTCAAGAGACAATCCCCGATGGGCATCCGGTGACCGGAACACCTGATCAACGGCCCCAAGCACATCCGGCGTAGAACGGAAGGACAGGTTCAGCTTCAGGGAATGCCAGGTCTTTTCCACTGCACGCGCTCGCCCAGAAAACGCCTTTTCCATACGGGCAAACTCTTCAGGTGCAGCCCCCTGAAATGAATAAATCGACTGCTTCTCATCACCCACGGCAAACAGGGTTCTCTCAACAGGGCGTGCACTGTCCCCGTCAAAGAAATCATCAGCCAGAGCACGGATAACCTGCCACTGGTTCGGGCTGGTATCCTGCGCCTCATCAACCAGAATATGATCCAGCCCCTGATCCATTTTGTACTGAACCCAGCGAGCTGCTTCCGTATCTGAAAGGAGACGCATTGTCTTCAGGATCAGATCATCATAATCCAGCAGTCCGCGATTGTTCTTCATCCGCTCATAGCGAGCAATAACCGCGTCACTCAGCCGAACAATTGCTTCTGTGGCTTCCAGCGCCTTCAACAGACGATACTGATCCAGAACGGCCAGAAGGCGGTCCTGTTCCTGAAGAACCTTGTCCTCAAATTCCGGATAGGTGGCCTTCACCGCTTTTGTGCAAAAGCGGGACCAGGCGCGGGGCTTCTCATCCCCTGGCTTGCCGGTAAAAAACACCTGAACCCAGGCCATCAGCCGCGCTTCATCATCAGACGCGTTCAACGCCGCTTCAAATCGGTCTGCGAGACTCTGATCAATCGAACTCCCCTGCCGCAACAGGATCAGAAGGTCATCAACAAACCGGTTTGGAAGCGTCGGAGAATGGCAACCCGATGTCAGAACCTGCGGCAGAGACAAACCTTCCGGCAGGTCGAGTGATCGAGCCAGCTCTGCCATGGCTTCAGGCACGGATCCAACCGTTTCAAGCCAGCGCCGAAGCACATCCCGCCGCCCGATCATGTCTGAGACAGCATCACGAGCCGCATCGTCAGACGCTGCAGCCACGGCATCAACAAGAGCCCTGCCCAGAACCGCAGCCGGATCAGCGGCCGCTTCCACCAGAACGGAATTGAGCGCCTCTGCAAGCATTTCCGATTGCTCGGCGTCATCAACAACCGAGAAATGCCCTGCTACATTGGCCTCGAACGGAAACTGCTGAAGGAGAGCCTGACAGAACGCGTGGATGGTCTGCACTTTCAGCCCGCCCGGCGTCTCAAGTGCGCGGGCAAACAACTGCCGCGCCTCATCCCGTTCGCCCGCCTTCGGCCTACGACCGACAAGGTCTTCCAGTCGCTTGTCCAGCTCCATATCCGAGAGGCCAGTCCAGTCCGCAAGCTCATCAAAGACCCGTGTCTTCATTTCTGCAGCCGCAGCTTTGGTAAAGGTCAGGCACAAAAGCCGGGAAGGGTCCGAGCCTGACAGCAACAGACGAATGACCCGCCGCGAGAGAACGAACGTCTTGCCCGATCCGGCATTGGCTGACACCCAGGCAGAGGATTCCGGGTCACAGGCCTTGCGCTGGGCCGCAATTGTCTCGGCAGGGATCGTCAGAGCAGGTAGAGCCTCAGTCATCAATCTGCTCCCCTGCCACCATCCATTCCTTCACCCGTGCCAGGTGATCATAATCTCCGGCAAACCGGTTTTCCCGTTCCACACGTGCGCGGGACAGGTAAGGCGTCGTCACCTGCCGGAAATGAGCAATCAGGCGCAGCAGTCGTTGTTCTGCTTCGAGCGCCAGCTGCTCGGGCGTCTTTTCCTTGTTCGCTGGCTTGACCTCTCCGGCTGGCATGCCGCCAGACAGTCTGACATAGGCTATCTCTGATGGTTGCCTGGGCCCAAGTCCCTTGAAACCGCCTCGCATGGCAATCAGCGCTTCCAGAGGCAATTGCGGAGCCAGCATGGATTCCACCTGCCGCGCCGTACTCGGTTGCCCGGTCTTGAAATCAACGACTGAAACAGTGCCATCGAGTTTTTCATCAACCCGATCCGCTCGGCCATGCAGAACAAAGGGCGGTTCCATCGCATCGAACGACAAACGGCCCGGGATCTCCGCATGACGACGATCCAGGTCAAGCACACGGGACACTTCCCAATCCTCAACAACCCATCGGGCGACCCGTTCAAAGCGCGGCCACCAGAACGCGCAAACTTCCGGGAAATCTGAAACCGTTTCAAAGGCCGCTTCTCCACAATCAAGCAAATGGGTAAGTGCGGCTTCTGTCAAAGGGCCATCCCAGCTCGCTGCAAAGTCGGCAAGCGCCTCGTGTATGATTGTTCCTTTTTCGGCAGCACCGGGCAGTTCACCAATCGGCCTTATGGGCTTCAGATTGAGAACATGCCTGGCATAGATCGCATAAGGATCGCGGATCAGGGTTTCAATTTCAGTGATGGACAGGCTATCGGGGCGATCATCAACCGGCGGGCACGGTGCCGGGCGCTCAATCGGACGCACCTGGTCCGGTTCATCAAGTCGTCTGGCCCAATCCAGAATTTCCGCCCCTCGCGCGCGACACACAGCCATTCTGGGCGAACCGGCGAAGGCTTCCAGACGCTGCAGCCAGCGAGAAGCAACAGAAGGCGCTCCATCAGTCCGGAGCGCGCGGGTGTAAACGACCTCCTGCATTCCGGATGCCATAATGAAATCATGCGCAGCAAGCCCGACCCGACGCTCTGGTGGGTCAAGTGTCATATCCCGTTTCATCGGGCGCGACAGCCATGGATCAGACCGGGTCTCGCCGGGCCAGACACCCTCGTTGAGACCACCAAGGACTATGCAGCTGACCGTTTGAAGCCGGGCTTCAAGCGAACCCCAGATGTGCACGCGAGGATGACCGGGAAGCCGCGACCGCACCGAATAGCGCGCCATGAAAGCATCGAACAGGGGATGGTAGTCATGACCGGCAACCGTCAGGGCAACATCCTGGGCATCTTCGCATTCATCAAGGAATGCCCGGAACATGTCCCCGGCGTCCCCTTCATAAAGCTCTCCGGTCGTCCCTGCTTCATCCAGGCACAATCCTTCCAGCACCTGTCGCTGGCACTGCAGAAGGTCATGGAACGGGACGACCTCACCCTGATCAAGGAGATTTTCAAGGGGCGCAAAGATATCCGCAAGCCGCATCAGACAGTCATGCGCACGATCCCAATCCTCATCAGACGCCCGAATCACCTGATCGGGAACCCTGACAGATTTTTGAGAAACAGCCTCCCGTCTGGCCCGAAAGGCATGGATCAGGGCTTCAAGCCCCGGCGTAACACGCGGGCCGCGCAGCAGTGCCAGCTCCACAAGGCGCGCCGCACGACGCACAAGACGACGATCCAGACCAAGGGCGACCAGCGGATGACGCAAAACCGCGAGAACAAGCTTCGGTTCGGTTCCCTGATGCACCAGATCAATCACAAGCCTTGAAAGAATGCCCGGCGGGGTCTGCGCCAGAGGCCGACCGGCTGAATCATCTACCGGGATTTTCCAGCGAAGCAGTTCCCCGGCAACCCGGCGAGCCAGCAGCCTGTCCGGTGTCACAAGAGCTGCGGTAGCACTGTCATTCTCTTCAATGACCTGCCGAAGCTTCAGGGCAATGGCCAGCGCTTCCTCACGGCTGTTATTGGCCTCAAGCAGCGTCACCGCGTTGAGGGCGTCTGTAATCTGCACATCACCCATCTGCTGACGGCTGTGTATCCAGCCAGCCGTTTCAGCCGATGGCCGCATCACTTCGGAAATGAGACGGTCCCGGGCCGGATGCAGGATGCCCCGCGCAGGCTCAAGCGACCGGACATCCTCACGATACGCTCCAAGACCATCCAGTATCCGCTTCAGAGCAGTTTGCGGATGGCCGACCTGATAGGGATGGATGCCTCCATCACCCAACGAAGCCCACCCCTCGGAGCTCATCTGGAAATCAAGACCAGGCAAGACCAGAGCGCCCTGGGGCAGAGCGCAAATGGTTCGCATCAGGTCAATGGCAGCTCGTGCGGTTGAGGTTGCCCCCAGAACAATAACCGGAGATGACGGCTGTGCGATATCGTAGCGTTCAGCCGCCAGACGCAACTGGGCATTTCTGAACTCGGCCGTATCTGACACTCCGCTTTCACTGAGGAACAGAGGCCACTGCTCTGTGACAATCCGCAGGAATGTGAGGGTCAGTTCCCAATACCCGGCATAGTCAGCCGGAACGAGTGACTGGAGCCCTTCCCAGTCTCCTCCTTCATTGGCGACCTGATCCATCAGCGAGAGGAGGTCACCGGCAAGCCAGGCCGCGTCCGCCGGGCTTGATGGAATGGCAATCTGGCGCAGCTGGTCAGCGGGCAGTACCCGTTGGGCCAGGCTTTGAGCCCAGCCATAAACCAGGCGGGTCATGGCCATTTGCCGCTTAAGAGAACTGATGGGCGGGGCTGATGTCTCAGATAAAAGCGCATCAATCGGGAAATCTGCCGAAAGGGTCAGCTCATCCTCATCAGAAACGCCCAGAAGCTCGATACGCGGCAGAATGGCTGCCTTCCCGCCCAGCCGGTCCAGGAAAACATCTTCAAGCCCGCGAACCGCTCGCCGTGTCGGCACAAGCACCGTGACATCGGCAAGGGCAAACGGATCCTCAGAAGGCCTGGATACGGGTCGGATCTGACCAGCCAGCAGTGCATCCACAAAGGTTTCAAAGAACGGCGCACTCGGCGGGATAGAAAACAGTGCAGACGTCGGCGAAACAGTCATGCCCGCACTCCAATCAGGATCTGATAACAACCGAATTCATCGGACCAGTTTATGAACCGCAACGCTGATCTGCAATCACCCGTTCAGCGGCAGGGATCGCATCCGGTGTCCCCACATGCAGCCAGACCCCATCCATCACCACACCAAACAGTCGCCCTTCGGAAAGGGCATGATCGAAGAGTACATTCATGGAGAAGGCACCATCTGGCGCATGGTCAAAAAGACGTCTGTGATAAAGCGCGGCACCGGCAAAGGCATAGCCCTGCCCCTCACCTTTCCCGAAACGGGCAAGGTGACCTGAAGCCGTTTTCTGGAAATCCCCCTCACCTGCATAACCGACAGCCCTGTCCAAAGGCGCAAGAAGAAGCAGCGCATCCATCCTGCCTTCATCCCACGCCTCAGTCATTTTCGAGAGGTTGGGTTCATCTCCATCCAGCCAGAACGTATCCGCATTCAAAGCAAAGAATGCCTCACCACTGAGAAGCGGCAAGGCGCGAACAATGCCGCCACCGGTTTCCAGAATGCTGTCACGCTCGTCAGATACGGTGACCGCTGGCTCATGGCGATTGCGCACATGGGCCTCAATCTGATCCGGCAGATAATGCACATTCACCACCGCATGGCTTATCGGGACACGGGCGAGAGCATCGAAGGCGTAGTCAATCAGGGGTTTGCCGGAAACCGGAACCAGCGGTTTGGGAATGCTGTCCGTTATGGGACGCATACGTTTGCCAAAACCAGCCGACAGAACAATCCCATCCGTGACAGGTCGGGTCATTGCCCCGCCTCCCCGGATGCAAATTGCTCGAACCAGCTCGCCAGCGGCTGCAAAGCCTCATGAGCAAAGGAGCGGTGCAGATAGTCGTGAATGCGGGGCAGGTGACGCAGATATCCTGACTTGCTATCTCTCATATGAAGGCGCGCAAAAATACCGAGAATCTTTGTATTCCGCTGGGCTGACATGATCGCATGTGACCGGCAGAAATCCGCCTCGTCGAAGCTAGCATCAGCCGTCGCTCTCAGCACACAATACCTTGTCAGAAGATCGCGATCCATGCCCTCGGAAACCGTAACCCGCGCATCTCGCGTCAGGCTTGCCACATCATAGGATGCCGGCCCCCTTACCGCGTCCTGAAAGTCAATCAGACCAACCCGTCTGGTACCCTGGCGGTCTGGCAGCCAGATGAGATTGGGCGAATGAAAATCCCGCAGACACCATGTCTCCTGCCTTGCGGCTTCCGGTTTAAGCAACTCCGTCCAGAGGGACTTAAACGCTGCTTCAGCGTCATCAGACAGGCGGGCACCACTGACATACGGCACATACCAGTCAAGCAGCAGGTCAACCTCTATCATCATAGCCTCAAGCCCATAGGCCGGGACATGATGTTGAAGACCATCAGGCAGGTGGACATTCTCAGGCCAGGACTGACTATGCATCTCGGCCAGCACCTCAATCGCAGCCTGATAACGGTCAGCAATTGTCCCGGTCTCATCGACCACCGACCCGACCCCGAGATCCTCAAGGACAATCAGACCATCCTCAGCAGACGAGGCCCGAATTTCCGGTGTACTGAGATGACGGTCAAAGAGACTTTGTCCAATGGCCAGAAACGGTCGAACATCCTCAGCCAGACACGCAATCCGGCTATAGGGAAGACCATTCCGGATGGGCGGCCCGTCGGGCTGCTTCGGGGCATTCATCAGAATGTGCGCGTCCCCCTGCTCATCCACAAGACGTTCATAGGCTCTTGTGGATGCATCACCCTGAATAGCCTGACGTCGGGCCGCCGCGAAGCCCTTTTGATCAAGGAAAGTCCGAATAAGGAGCGTGCGCTCAATGCGACGCAGCCAGGCATCGTCGCCCGCAAAGACGAATCGGCGAACCGTTCGCCCTTCAGGCTCGATCGTCACATCAAGACGATCTGAAGGCAGGTCATCCCCAGCCTTTGATGGCCATTCAATCAGCAATGCGGCATGATGGATGGCATCAAAGAAACCGATCTCTTCCAGCTCATCCGGGCTGCCGAGCCGATAGAGGTCGAAGTGGCTGACAGGGCAACGCGCCAGATCATAATCCTGGACCAGTGTGAAGGTCGGACTTGGAACTTCCAGAGCCTCATCATGGGCCAGAGCACGGATCAGAGCTCGCGCAAACGTGCTCTTTCCGACCCCCAGATCACCATGAAGTGCCAGCACATCACCAGAAGACAGGATAGTCGCGATATCTGCGGCCAACCGACCGGTTGCCGCCTCATCCTCACACAGAACGCTCACTGATTGCGCCATCAACGCCTCTATTCAGCAGCCTGAGCCAACTGATCCGGTCTGAGCGGGAATGAGCAGGACACCATGGAGCCTTCGCCCTCCGTTGACTGGACTTCGACCTCACCACCGTGGAGCTCCACAAAGCTCTTCACAATTGACAGGCCGAGGCCCGCTCCTCTGCGACCACCGGCTGAATCGCCGCTGATGAACCGATCAAAGACCGTGTCCAGAATGTCCTGCGGAATCCCGCTGCCATTGTCACAAACGGCGAACCGGACAAAGGACCCGCCGATTTCACAATGCAGTTCAATCTGGTCACCCTTGTCGGAATGGGCAATGGCATTGGATAGCAGATTAAACAGAACCTGGCGAATACGCTTTTCATCACCAACAAAGCTTGCGCCATCTTCCGGCAGCTGTGCCTGAATGGTGATATCTTCCTCCTGCAGCCGGTCGCGAATACCCTCAATCGCTGCTTCAAGGGTCGTCCGGACATCAATCTCGGTCAGATTGAGTTCCATGATCCCGGCGTCAATTGTTGCCAGATCAAGAATATCGTTGATCAACGCCAGCAGCGCAGCGCCGGACGACATGATGTGTTCGATATACTCGCCCTGCTTGTCATTCAGCTCGCCAATCCGCACATCATTCAGAAGTTCCGCGAAGCCGATAATATTAGTCAGCGGCGAGCGCAACTCATATGAAATGTGCTGAATGAAGGTGTTTTTCAGCCGGTCTGCTTCCTCAAGCGCATCATTACGCTCTTTCAGAGCGCGCTGGACCTGCACAGTTGCCGTCACATTGGTGAAGGTCAGCATGCTGGCGCCATCCGGGAGCGGAACAGTGGCAAAATCGATGACCCGTCCGTCCTCGTTCTCAATCCGCCCGCGATTGCGCTCACGACTATCTGCAAGGCCTGTCACATGCCGTGCAATACCGTCCCACGCATCCTGTTCCTGACCATCAAAATCAAGGAGGCCCGACAGATCCCGGATATGAGGCTCAGCCTCTAGATCCTTGCTCGCAACACCCCAGAGCTTCTGAAACGCCGGATTGAACAGGCGCAGGCGACCATCAGAGCCAAACACCGCCACCGCTTCACTCAGATGATCAAGCGTCTCACCCTGAACCCGTGTCAGAGTATTGTAGCGGCTTTCCAGCTCAATCTGCTCGGTAACATTCTCATAGATATAGGTGACACCGCCTTGGGGATGCGGGTTGGCAACCACACGGAGGGTCTTGCCATCCGGCAAATGCCACCAGAGTTCGCGGGCCTCAACGGCCTGATAGGATGCCAGAATATCGCGCTTCCAGCTCTTGTAGTCAGCCTGTTCCGGCAGCTTGCGCTGAGCCCGCAACTGGTCGAGAACCGCGCTGTCTTCAGGCGACTGCTCAAGAAAGGCCGCAGACAATCCGAAGAGATCGGTAAAGGCCTGATTATAGAACCGGAGACGCTTGTCAGAACCGAAAATCGCCACGGCTGTTGCCAGCTGATCAAGCGTTCTGGTGTGGAAATCAAGCGCCCGTCTCAGAGCCGTCTCCGCTTCTTCAAGAGCGCTGACGTCAGTAGCAATACCGGCGCTGCCCATCTCGGACGAGACATCAACAATATCCGCCACACGCCGCTTGCCGTTAATGATCACCGGCTGCCGACCCGTATAGAGCTCTGTCTTAAGCTGCTCGGCTGTGACGATATCCCGGTTGCGGCTGTCGAGAAGCTCCATGCTGTCCGAGACAGCATCCGCTTCATTATCCGCATCAACCGCATCCGCATAAGCCTGGTTCACCCAGGTCAGCTTGCCGTCTGCACCGCGCATCCAGACAGGTTGCGGCATGGTATGAAGAAGAGCTCTGACGACATCCACATCGCGCACCAGGCGGCCATAGCGCTCACGCAATTCAGCATGCTCAAGCCGTTCGCCAGCCAGATTTCGGATTCGGACAAAGGCGCGGGTCCCGATGGTCCGGCCAATCGCCTCAACAAAAATATTGCCCTTGGTCGCAATCGACAGGGAGAACACTTCCCCACGGGACCGAAGATTGGCAACGGCCCGATCAAGTTCAGTCGCTGATTCTGCCGTAAGCCAGGACCCGAATGAAAGGAAGGCGGTGACGTCGGAGGGAGCGGTATCGATCAGTGACAACCGGCCCGACACTTTTGGCATGCCGTCTCCGGACCACTGGACAATGACTTCATCCCCGGCCTCAATCAGGGCTTCCACCCGATCGAGCTCGGCCTGAAGCCGTCCCATCTGCCCGCGACGATCAGCGTCTTCAGCCGCTAGCTTGCGCTTCTGGGCAAGCGCCCAGGTCGCAACTGCAGCGGCTCCGCCAAGCGCTACAGCACCAAGAATACCAGAGATCATCCCTGTACTAGCTCCCGCATCCAGCGCCGTTTGCGCCAGAGCAGTTTTGGACGACAATCCGGTAAAAACAGATGCCAAAAGCAAGGACCTGGTCCGTGTTAGACTCCCCCCGTTAACCCGGCCGCATCCAGGCATTACACCACCCTCATTGTAAACATCTTTGCCGCGCTGCAGTCCGGGCGTTGCCTCTGCGCCTGGCTGCGAATCACTTTAAGTTACACTGTTCGGGAATCGCGCTAAAGAGTCCGAAAGAATAAATTCTGAACTTTTCGTAAATATCTTTGATAACCGCCTCGTCATCCCCAGTCATCATTCCCGGGAACGGGCAAACAGCCTCTTTACAGCTCAGCCAGTACAGACTGCAGGAAGCCCGCAAGATTATCTGTAACGAACTGAATATGCGGGGCATTGCGACCTTCAGCTTCCCACTCCTCATGGAAAACCTCGCGCGTATGCTCTGGCACAAGCAGCACAGTCCGCATGCCCATGTCATGGGGCACCTCGAGATTCCGGGACAGATCCTCAAACATGGCTGTCCGTTTCGGATCAAGCCCGGTTTCTTCCGCAAGGCGGTCATAGACCACACGATGCGGCTTCGGGATCAGATCAGCCCAGACGATATCAAAAATCTCTTCAAAATGATCGGTGACACCAAGGCGGTTAGCCACCGCCTCCGCATGGGCAACGGTACCATTGGTAAAGATGAATTTCCGTCCCGGCAGGGCCTCAATCGCTTTTGCAAGCGCGGGATCAGGCTTGACGGGTGAATGGTCGATATCGTGCACATATTCGAGAAATTCATCCGGCTCGATACCGTGTTCGATCATCAGTCCGCGAAGCGTGGTGCCGTATTCCTTGTAATAACTCTTCTGCAGGCGATGGGCATCGTCTGCGGGCATATCCAGCAGACATGATACGAAGTCACGAATCCGCACATCAACCTGGGCAAACAGGTCGCAATGGCGCGGATAAAGCGTGTTATCGAGATCGAACAGCCAGGTATCGACTCCACGAAAGGACGTCAGCTCCATGGGATCACTTTCAGCGTTTGATCAGTGTACCGATACCATGCTCTGTGAAGAGCTCCAGCAGCACCGTGTGAGGAACCTTGCCATTGAGGATAACAACACCCTCAACACCCTGCTCAACAGCCTGAATACAGGTCTCGACTTTCGGGATCATGCCACCCGAGATCGTGCCATCTGCAATAAGCCCGCGGGCCTCGGCAATCGTCAGTTCTTCAATGAGCTTGCCATTCTGATCAAGAACGCCATTCACATCGGTCAGGAACAGAAGACGCTTGGCATGCAGAGCACCCGCCACTGATCCGGCAAATGTATCCGCATTGACATTGTAGGTCTGACCATCTTCACCCGGACAGACCGGCGCGATCACCGGAATAAGATTACCGGTTGCCACAGTATCAAGAACCTGGCGGTTCACATGATAGGGTTCCCCGACAAATCCGAGATCGATCACTTTCTCAATGTTGGAATCCGGATCCACAATCGTCCGCGTCAGCTTGCGCGCGGTCACCATATTGCCGTCCTTGCCGCAGAGGCCGATGGCCCGACCACCCTGAGCGGTGATGGATTGCACGATCTGCTTGTTGATAGACCCGGCAAGAACCATTTCGACCACTTCAACAGTGGCCTTGTCCGTAATCCGCAGGCCTTCGGCAAACTCGCTCTTGATCTGCAGACGCTGCAGCATGGCCGCAATCTGCGGGCCGCCACCATGAACCACAACCGGATTGACGCCTGCCTGCTTCAGAACACCGATATCCCGTGCAAACGCTTTGCCAAGCTCAGGGTCACCCATGGCATGGCCGCCATACTTCACCACAACGGTCTGGCTTTCGTATCGCTGCATATAAGGCAGCGCTTCTGACAGAATACGTGCTTTTTCGAAAACTTGGCCGCTATCGGCTGACATGGCAGACTTCCTGACTTCCCTATTCTTATCGCCTAGAGCATTTTGAGCTTAAACAGAGTCACTCATAATGCTCTATCTACTTGTTTGTAAGCATATTCTTGTCCGAAAACCGCACACACTTTTCGGGAATATGCTCTAGCTCTCATCGAACAGGCGATTTTGACAGCCATAGCGCGTTTGGCCCGCACACTCAATTATCTTAAGCGTGAGCTCTCAGACTATCGGGAAAACAATTCAGCTTCCCGGACCCGGAGGCCTATTCTTCGCGCAGCATTGCAATCTCGGCCCGCAATTCATCAAGCCCCAGACGTTTCTCGCTGGATGTTGCCAGAATGAAGGGATGCGATGCCGGGTGTTTGCGAAGAGTTTCAAGAGATGCGGCCTTGAGCGCCTCCAGTTGCGTCGCGGAAATCTTGTCTGCCTTGGTCAGCACCACCTGATAGGAGACCGCTGACTTATCCAGCATGGACATCACTTCAATATCATTGGTCTTGATGCCATGCCGGGCATCGATCAGCACGTAGACGCGCCGGAGATTGGGGCGTCCCCGCAGATAGGAGCGGATCAATCTGTTCCAGTCATCAACCTTGGCTTTTGGCGCTTTGGCAAAGCCATAGCCAGGCATATCGACAATTGTAATGCCGGATTCCGAGACAAAGAAATTCAGCTCTTGCGTCCGGCCTGGCGTGTTGGATGTCCGCGCCAGCCCGTGCTGGCTGGTCAGAGCATTGATCAGGCTCGACTTACCAACATTCGACCGCCCGGCAAAAGCCACTTCAACCCCGTCAGCTTCCGGCAGGAACTTCATGGAGGGAACGCCTCGGGTAAACGTCCACGGTCGCGCAAACATGACACGCGCCTCTTCAAGGAGTTCCGGTTCGTACTGGCTGTCCTGATCCATCTCGTAACAATCTCACATCATCTGAAGAAAATGGCGCGGAAATCCGCGCCATCTGCAACCTCATACAACAAGGCTCTAACTGCTTGCCTCATCCTTCGACTTGCGGAAGGTATCCTTGATATTCTTGAGGATCTCCACCTTCACGCCCTGACGACGCATGATGACATATTGCTGGATGATGGACAGGAAGTTGTTCCACGCCCAGTAGATCACCAGACCAGCCGGGAAGCTCGCCAGCATGAAGGTAAACAGCACCGGCATCCAGTTGAAGATCATCTGCTGCGTCTTGTCTGGTGGTGCCGGGTTCAGCTTCATCTGGATGAACATGGTAACACCCATGATAAGCGGCCAGATACCAAGCGCCGGGAGCCAGCTCGGGTCCCAGGGGATCGCACCAAACAGGTTGAACAGGGATGTCGGGTCCGGCGCGGCCAGATCCTGAATCCATCCAAAGAACGGCGCCTGCCGCATCTCGATGGTGACGAACAGAACCTTATAGAGCGCAAAGAAGACCGGGATCTGGATAAAGATCGGCAGACAACCCGCAGCCGGATTGATCTTCTCTTTCTTGTAGAGCTCCATCATGGCCTTCTGCTGGGCCGGCTTGTCATCCTTGAAGCGCTCGCGGATCTTTTCCATTTCAGGCTGAACAAGCTTCATCTTACTCATGGATGCGTAAGACTTGTTGGCCAGCGGGAAGAAGACCATTTTCACCAGAACCGTTACAGCAAGAATGGCCAGACCGAAATTACCAAGCAGGTGGAAGAGCCAGTCGATCACATAGAAGAGCGGCTTGGTAATGAAGTGGAACCAGCCCCAGTCAATCAGAAGCTCGAACCGGTCAATGCCAATATTCTGCTCGTAGCCGTCAATCATATTGACCTGTTTGGCACCGGCAAACAGATGCGCTTCAATCGACTGTTCAGAGCCTGCCGCAATCGTCACGCTCTGCCCCAGATAATCGGCCTGATAGGCGTCCGCTGCCGAACCGCCCGTAAAGTCGAACCGCGGGGTAAAGGACTGATCCCGTGATGGAATCAGCGCAGCAGCCCAATATTTGTCCGTAAAGCCGAGCCAGCCACCTTTTGAAGCCCCAAACGTCTGGGCTCCATCTTCCTTCAGCTCGTCATAGTCGACTTCCTTGAGGCCATCTTCGCCAAAGACACCCAGAAGACCTTCATGCAGGATGAAGAAGCCTGAGATTTCAGGTGTGCCCGCCCGGGAGATAATACCGTATGGAAAGAGCGTAACCGGATTTGAACCGGTATTTTTCACACTCTGGCGAACTGAGAACATGTAGTTCTCATCCACAGAGATAACCCGCTTGAACTCAAGACCCTGACCATTGTCATAGCTCAGTTCTACCGGCGCATTTACAGAGAGGGTCTGATTACCATTGACGGTCCACTCGCTTTCAAGTGTCGGCAAACCATCAAGCGCACCACCAGAGCCAATCCAGCCATGATAGGAATAATAGGCGTTTGGACCACCCTGAGGAGAGAACAGGATAATGGTCTCGCTGTCCGCATCCACAGTCTCGCGATAATCCTTGAGACGCAGATCATCAAACCGCGCACCCTTCAGATTGATTGAACCGGCAAGACGCGGGGTATCAATCGTGACCCGGCCGCCCTGGGCCAGAGCTTCATCACGCGTTCCGGTAACCGTCTGCTGCACAGAGCCGGGAACAGACTGCTCAACAGAAGCGGCACCAGGTGTCTGGCTGGCAGGAGCCTCTCCGGTCTGGGTCTGCTGGGCGGCTGCGCGCAGCCGGTCCGCCTCCAGGCGAGGCTCAATAATGAAATACTGCCAGCCGATCAGGATCAGAACTGACAGCACCATGGCCAGGATTAGATTCTTGTTCTCGGTCATGGGTTCTTCAAACCTTCCATGGTCGATACTTGCGACCGTTTCCGTTTGTCACGACTGACGCGATGAAGCGCCTGACGAAAATCATTCAACAGTGCCGAATAAGGTTCTGTCAGGGTGCCCCGACGGCCGATCAGCACATAATCATGTCCCGGTTCGGAAAGCACTTCAGCCTCCCGCACCAATGCCCGCAACCGTCGCTTGACCCGATTGCGCACGACAGCATTGCCAACTTTCTTCGTCACGGTGAAACCAAACCGGGCAACGGGCCCGCCTTTCAGTCCGTGATCGAGCACTTGAAGAACAAAGCCGCGGCGAGGGATTTTCGTCCCTTTCGCCGCGGCCAAAAATTCAGAGCGTTTTTTTAGCCGAACCATCGGCAAATCCCCGGCCCAGAAGGAGACCGGGATTAAGCTGAAAGGCGCTTGCGGCCGCGAGCGCGGCGAGCAGCAAGAACCTTGCGGCCACCCTTGGTCGCCATACGCGCACGGAAACCGTGACGACGCTTGCGAACAAGCTTACTCGGTTGATATGTCCGTTTCATAGGTCTATTCCGCGCAAGCGCGGTCCCTAATTGCTCCAGATACAAAGATCGGAGTGTTAAGCTGGAAATCGATGCCCAAAGAGAGGTCACTCTTTGGCGACCCTCAAAAAACATCTCTAGTCGACCGCGGTCTATAAGTCCTTGTGCGATGGAAGTCAACGGAGTGTCGCCTCTTCAGAGCGATTCACCCTCAGTTTTCTTCTCTGACCGTCAAAACAGAGGGAACAGAGTTTCTGACTCCCGGATAAACGTCTTATAATACCTCACTCAGTATTCTGACAGCTCAAACCCCGTCCAAAGGGATCAAGGCTTATGACACACTCTGACAAACCCATCAAAACCCGGTGAGATCGCTGAAATTCAACCACCAGGGCCTCTACATGAAAGCCGGAAGCGAGTAGGTTCCCGGTCAACATACACAATGCTGAATGTGAACCGAAACTTAGGAAAACTACGCGAAGGTAAACCAGCATGACGCAACAAGACGGGGCACTTATGGAATCGGGTGACACTTCGGAAAAGCAAAAGAGTCCACTCAAGCGGTGGCTGCCACTGATCCTTATTGGGGGCCTGTCGCTCTTTGCAATCAGCCAGGGCTGGCATAATCACCTGTCGCTGACCTCTCTTGCAATCCACCGTACAGCTCTCCTCGACTTTGTCGCCAGCAATTTTCTTGTCGCTCTGCTTGGCTATATTGCCCTCTATACAACGCTGGTGGCCCTGTCTTCACCGGTGGCCAGTCTGGCAACGATTACCGGCGGGTTTCTGTTTGGCTGGCTCGTGGCCGGTCCTGCAACGGTTCTGTCCGCAACGCTTGGGGCATCCATTCTGTTCCTTGCCGCAAAAACATCCCTGGGCGGCGCGCTTGAAGCCAAGGCCGGTCCATGGCTACAGAAACTATCGGCAGGCTTCCGGTCCGAGGCTTTCAGTTATCTGCTGTTTCTGCGGCTGGTTCCGGTTTTCCCTTTCTGGCTGGTCAATCTGGCACCAGCCTTCTTCAACGTCCCACTGAAGACCTATGCTGTGGCAACTGCACTCGGCATTATCCCGGGCACATTTGCCTTTACCTATATCGGTGTGGGGCTGGGCTCGATCATTGACGCGCAAATGGAAGCCAGCGGCGCAACGCCAGCTTGCCTTGAGGCGGGAACATGTACACTCGAATTCAATATCGGCTCGCTCGTCACACCGGAACTCCTGATTGCGCTGGCAGGCCTCGGTATTGTCGCGATTATCCCCGTCGTTCTGAAAAAGCTGCGTAGCAACAAGGAAGCCGGAGCCTGAGCGCTCTCCGGCACAAGACACGTGCAGAGTCCGGCAACCTGTGCCGGGCTCTGTCTCATGAAGGCAACACTTACGGAGCATCGTTCCGACCATGACCAAAACCCTCACTCCCGATATCTGTGTCATCGGAGCCGGATCAGGTGGCCTGACCGTGGCTGCGGTGGCTGCCGCATTCAACGTGCCGGTCGTATTGATTGAAAAAGGCAAGATGGGCGGTGATTGCCTGAATTATGGATGCGTCCCCTCCAAAGCCCTGATTGCCGCAGGAAAACAGGCTCAGGCCATACGGGATGGAGCCAAGTTCGGTATCTCGGCTGGTGATCCGGTCGTGGATTTTGAACAGGTCCACAAGCACGTTCACGACGTCATCGCTGAAATCGCACCCCATGATTCAGTCGAGCGCTTCGAAGGGCTCGGTGTAACGGTCATTCAGGAAGCCGCCCGTTTTATCGACCATGAGACAGTTCAGGCCGGAGATGTGACGGTCAAGGCCAGACGGTTTGTCATCGCCACAGGCTCATCAGCAGCCCTGCCACCCGTTGAGGGCCTTGATGACGTTCCCTACCTGACAAACGAAACGGTCTTTGACCTCACAGAGCAACCCGAGCACCTGATTGTCATCGGTGGCGGCCCCATCGGCATGGAACTGGCACAGGCTCATCACCGGCTTGGCAGCCGCGTCACTGTTCTGGAAGCCTTCAAGGCGCTCGGCAAGGATGACCCGGAGCTGACCTCTATCGTTCTGGATCGCATCCGTTCAGAAGGCGTGGACATTCGCGAAGGTGTAAGAATTGCCCGTGTGGAATCTCTCGACGAGGGCATTCGGGTCGTTCTGGAACATGATGGCGGAGAACTCGCTCTAGACGGCGACAGATTGCTGGTTGCAGCGGGTCGCGCGCCCAACATTACAGGCCTCGGCCTTGATGAAGCGGGCATCAAACACGATAAGCGCTCTGTTCTTGTGGACCGGAGCCTGCGGACATCAAACCGCAAGGTCTATGCGATTGGTGATGTCATTGGAGGGCTGCAGTTCACCCATGTGGCATCCTATCACGCAACTCTGGTCATCCAGCAGATCCTGTTCCGTCTGCCGGCCAAGGAAGATCGATCCATCATTCCCTGGGCAACTTACACGGACCCGGAAATTGCTCATATCGGCCTGACAGAAGAAGACGCACGCAAGGCACACGGAACAATTTCTGTGCTGCGCTGGCCCTATTCAGAAAATGATCGTGCGCAGGCCGAGAAAAAAACCACCGGTCTCATCAAGATTATTACAGACAAGAAGGGTCGTATCCTTGGCGTCAGCATTGTCGGCGACAAGGCCAGCGAGATGATCAACATGTGGTCCCTTGTGGTCAGTCAGAAACAATCCGTCGGCAAGGTGAAAGGGTTCATTTCCCCCTACCCGACCATGACTGAAATCGGAAAGCGCGCTGCTGTGACCTTTTTCAAGGACTTCCCATCCAAGCCTCTGGTAGGGTATATCATTCGCATGCTGCGCGTGTTCGGTTAGGAGCAAGAGCATAGACCAGATGGCCGGGTCAGAGGCAAATGAGACTGGCAAGTCCAAGACAGTCCAACTCAAATGGAGTTTGTCGACCAAACTCCTGCTGCTGACGATTGCCTTCATCATGCTCAGCGAAGTGCTGATTTTCATTCCGTCAGCCGCCAATTTCCGCAACAACTGGCTGAAAGACAAGGTCGCGATGGCAGCAGTTGCCGCCGTGGGCGTGACCACCTTCGATCAGCGCGAGCCACCAAGGGTCCTCCAGGATCGCCTACTGGCGGCCACCGGGGCCCATGCAATTGCCGTCAGGTCTGCCGGGCTGAGACGCCTTGTTGCCATGGACCGCATGCCCTCTTCTGTCGATATCAGCACCGATCTGAGGGAGATCGGCCCGCTCACATCCATCATGCAGACCTTTGAGACCCTTTTTGCTTCAGACGGCCGCACACTTTTGGCCATAGGCACGCCTCCGGAAGGTGGAGAGGCGCTGGAGGTGATCATGGATGAAACCCCTCTCAGGGCCGATCTGATTGCCTTCAGCATCAACATTCTGCAGCTCTCCCTCATCATTTCCTTTGTGACCGCTGCATTGGTCTACATCAGCCTTCGCGCCCTGTTCCTGAAACCGATGGAAGCACTGACCCATGCCATTGTCGCATTCCGGGATGCACCGGAAGACAAGGCCAGCCGTGTGGTGCCAACCAATCGCACTGACGAAATCGGCCTGATGGAACAGAGCTTCTCGGACATGCAGGAGCAATTGTCAGACACCCTGCACCAGCAGAAGCGGCTCGCCGACCTGGGACTGGCCGTCTCCAAGATCAATCATGATTTGAGAAACATCCTGGCTTCAGCACAGCTCTTCTCAGATCGCCTGTCCGATCTGGATGACCCTCTGGCCAAACGGATTGTGCCAAAGATCTTCCATGCCCTCGACAGGGCTGTAAACTACACCAAGTCCGTTATGGACTACGGCAAGGCGCAGGAAGCCCCACCGTCCCGCCGTCGCATTCACTTGCGCAAGGTGATTGATGACATCGGCGAGACTCTGGCTCTTGGCGATCGGGAAGATATCGACTGGTATATTGCCTGTGATGACCACGTAGAACTGGATGCTGATCCGGAACAACTGTTCCGGGCCATGCTGAACCTCTGTCGCAATGCCATTCAGGCCATGGAAAGTGACAACCGGCCGGAGGTCATTCGCCGTCTGTCTGTCTATGCCATGCAGGCCGATGTGGGCATCCTGATCCGGATTTGTGATACAGGTCCCGGCGTGCCGGAAAAGGCCAAGGAAAAACTCTTCCAGGCATTCCAGGGCTCTGTTCGGCAAGGCGGAACCGGCCTTGGTCTGGCGATAGCTTCAGAACTGATCCGCGCCCATGACGGCACGTTGAGACTGGTTGAATCAGACACCGGAGCCACGTTCGAGATCTTCATACCAATGCCCGAACAAGAGCAGGTTCTGGCCGCCAAGTAGCAGGCTGCTGCACGCGCTACAAAGCCCAGGCAGGGCAGAGAATCTTTTTTGTTCACAAGCCCAAAAGAAAAACAAGAATAGGCTTGCCAAACCCTCCAGAAGCTATTACGAGTACGCCCCACACGAGGCAGTCAACTGCCCGCGGCAAGCACCGGTAGCTCAGCTGGATAGAGCACCAGACTACGAATCTGGGGGTCGGGAGTTCGAATCTTCCCCGGTGCGCCATTCCCCAAAGACACCATCAAAATAACCGACTGATATTTCAATGTTTTCGCAAGAGAGCATGACAGCGTGATTCTGAAAAGCTGATAGACTTTTCAGATAAAAACTCGTGAAAATACAAACCCTTAAAGCACCGCTACCAATTCAAGTTAAAGGTCTGGCGCTTGTGGCGCGCCTTTTCATTCTGCACAGACTGCGCTTTTAACGTGCACAGAGCGCTTTGTGGATGATGCTTTAATCAAGCGCATTTAGCGCCATCTCTTTGTGGTTCTTTTAACGCAACTTTTATGAGCGGATTAAACTGCACCATTATGCGTCGAACAAATCACCCGTTTTATCGGTTTGCAGGACAGCAAGAACCCTAACAATAGTTTGGTCACTATCCTTTAGATTTCCCAGTTCATCATATTTGTAATCGTGCCGCACACGAACCCTCAATGCTTGACCTGGTGTGATTGGATGCTTACCGGCATGGAACTCTTCCAGCCACTGTTCGTCTTCGATTGGAGCGTTAAAGTTGTTCTTTCCATGTTTGAACTGCCATTGGGATTGCCCAAGTAAATCAGGTTTCCTAATGATCAGCACCATGTCGATCTCATTAGACAACTCCTGAGCGGCTTCAACATCTGGCATATGCTCCGATGGCATCCATTTTGACTGTAAATCAACGGAATACTCTGTCTCGTCGAGTGTGATGGTAAGGCTTTCTCCGTCCTTGAACCTCTCTTTTGTCCGCTGGATCCGGTCGAGAGATTGAGCAACTCTCGATGAATTTAGTTTTGGGTAATCAGGCACATGCCTAACATCGGTTTCCTGAGCCAAGGCACGAAACTTCTCAGTCAGATCTTCAATCTGTACTGATTCTTCTTCATCGATATCTCGGTCGAGCCATTGAAGCGCTGCATATTTCGCCTTGACTAGATACTTGCCGACTTGGGGTTTCCAATCGAGGTCTTTCAGAGCTTGATCATCAGCTTCCTTCAATAGATTTCGCAGAAAGATTTTGATGCTGGATTTTTCAATATCTTCCAGGATTAACTGGGTTGAGATTTTCGTATCAATAGACGTAATCAGAACCCCATCCAGATCTTCGAAAGAGCGGATGAGCTCACTGGCAATATCAAACACCCGAGCCGCCGAACCGGTGGTGTCCCGATAATCAATTTTGATAACCAGATCAGATGGAGGTGTTCCCATTTTGTCACCTAGTACAATTTCAAAAGAATCATTCATGGGAATGATGATGTTTTGATTAAGGTGTATGAATTGATAATTCATCTAGAGATTGGTTGGAAATCACTAGCTCCCACGCCTTCTTTGAATCCTTTGCACCAGCCGCGTAACTCAATGTGACCTCCTCGAAATCGAAACCTGAGAAGATTTCGCGGATCTCTGGCACGTCATGAATCGACATCAGGAACCGGCCTTTTAGAGACCTGAGTTGATCGGCAAGGCTCTGGAAGTCTTCTACGCTGAATACGCTTTTGCCGTAGTGGCCGGATGTCAGACCAACATCCTCAATTCATTTTTCAAAGCGCGGCATATTCTGTTTTATCGCCGTATTCCGAAAAATCTGATGGAGCATGGTCAGGTCGACAGACTTGTAGTGTGCTTGAAGGCCAGGTGCCTATAGCAGGCTTCGGTGATACCGGGGCCTCTTCAAGACGTCGCTTAAGGGTCAGACCGACCCTTTACCCAGAACCAGGGTTCAGGCTCATAGGTTCCATCCGTTCTACATCTCTTCTTTAGACAGAACGGACAGAACCTATGAGCCTACCCCCCTGTTTCTCCCGGTTTTTACCAGTTGAGGCCTGCGCGTGCTCTTACGGTCCATGCTTCGAACGTGTCATCTCCGATACCGGCATAGCTGCCATCCACATTGAAATGCATGCCATCGGCTGTCATGAGAGCGAGACCGGCTGTGACGGATGCACTCAGGCGCTCGTCTGCCAATGTTGACGGGTTGGACTGGAACCGGTTCGCTGTGTTCTCGGCCGAGAACGTCCAGACCCCCCGGGCTCCAAGACTTGGGGTCAGTGCCATGCCGTTATCCAGCTCGAACGTTCTGCTGAAGGTCGGGCCGAATTCCAGCGTTCCCGATTCATAGGTCAGTGACGGGATCGCGGTGCCGACAGTGTCGACATAGGCATCTGTGTCCTCACGATAGTAGGACAGACGCACTTCCGGCTGGACCAGAACCTCATGGAAGGAAAACTCTCCAATCAGGGCACCTGTGACCAGCCACCGCTCTGAATCGAAATCATCAGAATACGTTCCCAGGGGAGAGACACTGTTGTCGGCCTGCCCCCAGGATGCTGCTGCATCGATATAGAACTGATCGGTGACCTTAGCCGTTAGATATGGCCCGACCATAAAGCCAAATCCGTCTGATTGACCGGCACCTGACGATTGATCATAGGTGATCCAGTCAAGCTGGGCACCAACACCAAGCAGCAGCCGTGATGTCATCAGATAGTCAGCCCCGGCGTGGAGAACTGTAAAGTTGCCCTCCCCTGACAGGCCCTCATATCGGCTGTATTTGCCTTCCAGTCAGATGTCAAACGGGTTGGTCTCTTTAACTCCGGGGCCACGCTCAAGCCCTTGCAGCTCATTGAGGGGCAGCTCATTGAGGGCACGCACACTCTCTGCATGTGTCTGACCTATGTCTGTGGTCTGTGTGGCATAGCCTGACGCGTGTGGCGGCGTCGACACGCTGCCGGCGCTGTCCCGGCGTTCTGTCGTCTCTTGTGGTGTCTTGTAGCTGCCCTGTGAGGGACGCGGTCCGGTCTGCTGAATCCCGGCATAGGACAGGATTGTGACGGGATCGGCGGAGACTGACGTCTCAGCGCCTGCGGCTTGCGCTTTACGGAGGCTGAAAGAGAAGCGTCCCTCTGTATCACTGATTGTTGCGGAGAAGGGCAGATAACCGCTCGACACCGTTACCCCAAACCCGGAAATGCCGCCATTATTTGTATCACGACCGTTTAACCGATCCAGACGACGGGACTGGCTCGGACGGTTCTGGAGGAGAAGATTGCCCCGGTTCTCAAGGAGAGACCCGATGATGGCCGTCGTCTGCTCCAAAGCCGTACCTTCTACGGTGACACGCGTTGCTGCGGTATTGTCGTTGCCTGCCTGGTCCTGCGCGACGCCTGCGGCCACATCGATTGTGATGTCAGACCCTGATGACGGTGTAATCGATGCGGTGAAGCTCTGATTATCCGTTGTTGTGAGGGCTGTCACGGTGCCATTGCCAACGGTTACATCCCCGGCAACGAAGTTCACAACGGGTTCTGAGAACTGAACCGTCACATTGAAGGGTGCAGTGCCATCATGCGTACCTGGCGCGTTCAGAATGGAAACGGTGGGCGCGATTGCATCTGCTACGGTGACCCGTGTTGCTGCAGCATTGTCGTTGCCAGCCTGGTCCTGCGCGACCCCAGCCGCTACATCAACTGTGACGGCAGCCCCTGATGACGGTGTAATCGATGCGGTGAAGCTCTGGTTATCGGTCGTTGTGAGACTGGTCACAGTGCCATTGCCGACGGTTACGTCCCCAGCAACGAAGTTCACCACGGGTTCGGAAAACTGAACAGTCACATCAAACGGCGTCACCCCGTCATGAGAGGCCGGGGCATTCAGAATGGAAACAGTGGGCGCGGTTATATCGGCTAAGGTGATGGATGCAGAGGTGGTCGGGATCGAATTTGCATCCGTAGACGCCAGACTGTACCGAAAATCGTAGACTGTCGTTCCGTCGCCGGTGATTGTACCGCTGGACGTACCAAAGCTTTGTCCATTATCGATTACGGCACGAAAACTTAGCCTCATTCTCACAAGCTCTGCAAAATTTGTCGCCGTGGCGCCTGAGGCAGTCTCAAATCCGGAAGAGACATTTGTAACAGAACTGAGACCACACATCCCCAGGAAACCCGCATCAACGACGGAACTAGCGGGCATTGCGGTTGCGTTCACAGCGCCTCCGAACACGCTTACCCTAATATCTGCACCCGTAGGGCTAGCACTCGTAAACGACGAAAAAGCGAACAATGCGTTGGTGGCCGAGTATGTAATGGCTCCAGTCGACCCGGTACTGTCGCGAAAAACATCTAAAAAGAAACCGCAAGCCCCGAAAGCGGGCAGAAGTCGAGCGAAATAGTCCTGCGTATCATTCCAGGCCCGGGCAGGAGATGACATCCCGATTGCTGCAGCGACAACAGCGAAGACCAGACCCAGCTTGACCAACCACGCCTGAAGGGACTGACCCAACTCTGACACGCGTGATGGTCTGGCTCCTGAACCCCGCCACATCCGGTACACCGCATTAGTATTTTTGATCGCTGAACTCTTACGGATAGATTTCATCTTGACGTGTCAATGCCGCAAAACAGCCCCTGTGTTTCGCTGCATTCTCTCCCCATGCCTTGGTTGTTTCAGGCGACAAAGACCAGCTTTTCGTTCTTTTCTGGCGACTGCGCCCAATTTGTTGCTTTCAACGCCCTACAGGAAGAAATTGCTCTGAGACAAATGAAAACAGGGGGTAATGGGGTATGTGAGACGCTCAAGCAATGTTTCTGAGACAAAGCGACCTGTTGTTCAGGCTTTTGAAATTCTATGAATAAAACTCTATACAACGAGAACCAGATAACAGGTCTCATTTATGCGAATTGCCGTTAGCATAGATCAAGATCAGTAGAATGGCAGTTCTGTGAACGGCCCAATAACAGAAAAATGGAATACGAAGCCAAGGGAGAGGAGCTTGGAACAAGAAAATGCAAAAAACTCAGCTTCCAAACACAGAATTGAATTCTGCACCGATAATGTTGATGCAAACGTCTCACTAGATTTTTGGAAAGACAAAATGGAAGCCTTTTTTGATGTAAAAGGCTTCGGTGAAGATGCGCCTTTGCAAGGTATTCAAGGGCACATCGCTCTTCTCCAGACCAATCGAACGATTTTTGGTAAAGTCAGCGCACAGCGCCAGACTTTTTATCGCGATAATCAGAAAATAGCGTCCGATTCACTGGACCATTTTATCGTACAGGTTTTCCTGAAAGGTGGAGGGCCGGTGCTGGATGGCCCGACAGTGCAAAACGGTGATCTCTTTGTCATCGACATGGCGCGTTTTCACGAGCGACTGAGTTATCCGTTCACAAATCTGTCCTTCATCATCCCGCGGGACCGTGATCCATCGCTCTCTCACATATTGGAGAGGCTGCACAATAAAACCCTGCCGGGGCGGCACCCTCTGGTCGCCATGATCCGAAGACAGATGACACAATTGTGGGACTATCAGGACGACTTTTCCATTGCGCAGATGGAGCTGGCAATGGAGAACACGGTCGAGCTCATCAAAGCAACGCTCAATCAATCCAATCCTGCCTCTTGTGAGGCGACCTATAACGCCAGCCCGGCTCTGGGACATGCGATCCGGGACTATATTGAGCAGAATCTGGGGCGCCCCCTGGAGGTTGAACGTCTTGTCGCCCGTTTTCAGATTTCACGGGCCCAACTCTATCGCTTGTTCGCGCAACATTCCGGGATTTCCCGTTATGTGCAAGAGCGGCGTCTGATGATGGCTTATCGGCTGCTTCTGCAAAAGGGCAATTCACTCAGCATATTTTCCATTGCTGCGACCTGTGGCTTTAAATCGGAAAGCCATTTTTCCAACTCCTTCAGAGCCCGTTTTGGACGAACAGCACAAGATGTCCGCGCGGAAGGGAATATACTGAAATTGCGGACAGACGGGGATCGTAAGCTTTTGGACCAGTGGCTTTCAGATCTGTAGGATCAAAATAAAACCTCCCAAACCATAAGATCCGGGAGGTTTTGTCGTCATGTCTCTGACAGACAGATAACCTATCTGTGCCGCCATTGCTGGGTTCTGGTCAGGATACCCTTTGAGATGATCTGATGCAGAATGCGGGCCGCTGCATTGGTATAGAAGATCATCATACCCATCGCCGCCGCAGGCGCGATATCTCCCGCATCATCCATGTTAAGCACGGCAATGGATGCCAGCGTGGTTTTTGGCGAATAGAGGAACACCACCGCTGAAACCGTCGTCATCGCATTCACAAAGAGATAGATCGAGATATCAAGAATGGCAGGCAGACACACCGGCACGGTAACCCGGCTGAACAGCTTCAGAGTCGGCTGTTTCAATGAAGCTGAAACCGATTCAAACTCCTTGTCCATCTGCTTCAGCGCCGTTACCGCAGTCAGATGGGATACCGTATAGAAGTGCGTCACGGTACAAACCACCAGAATAATCATGGTGCCATAGATCACACCGAGCGGGTTTGCCGGGTTGTTAAAGAAGAAGATATAGGCGAGACCGAGAACCATCCCAGGAATGGCCATGGGTAGCATGGCAATCATCTGGAAGGCTGTTCTGCCGGTCTTGAACCCGTTCGACTTCTCAACCAGATAGGCACCGAAGAAGATAACGGCAGTACCGATAACCGCAGTCAGGAACGCCATCTTGATGGAGTTGAAATAGGACCCCCATCCACCGCCATCCATGCGGTCAAAGTCATAATTGGTCAGACTGAGGCTCAGATCATACGGCCAGAACTTAATCAGCGCTGCGAACTGGCAGACCGCCAGAATACCGACGATGAAAATTGCAACGCCTGAGCAATAGGCAAAGAAGATGCGATCCATCTTCCGGTTCGGCTTCGGCTGGAACGGCACCGACCGCGCAGACAACAGGGCCACCTGACGGGACTGCACCAGTCGATCGATGGCAAAAGCAAGAATAGCCGGGATCACCAGAACAACCGAGACCACAGCCCCCATTTCAAAATTCTGCTGACCGATAACCTGCTTGTAGATGTCCACCGCCAGAACATTGAACTGCCCGCCAATAACCTTGGGCAGGCCGAAATCGGTGATCACCAGATTGAACACAACGAAAATCGCCGAGATCAGACCATAGCGGGCTCCGGGAATGGTAACAGTCCAGAAGGTGCGCCACGGCGACGCCCGAAGGCTGGATGCAGCCTCATAAAGCCGGGCATCCGAAATAGCCAGAGCGGTGGAGATGATGATGAAAGCATGCGGGAAGGTGAAGAAGACAGAGCCAATCACAATGCCTATCGGCCCATAAATACTGGCCCCGAACAGCAGCTCCTTGATCATGCCCTGATTGCCAAACAGGTAGACAAGAGCGATCCCCGGCAGCAGGGACGGCACAAGAATGGGTGCCATGGCCACCAGACGGAAAAAGCCTTTATATCGCATGCAGCTGCGATTGAGCGCATAAGCAAACCAGAATGCCAGTGACACCGTGATCACAGTACTGATCACCGCAATAACAACTGAATTCTGGATTGAATTGAACAGCGCCGGTGTCGAGAAATAATTGACGAAGTTCCCGATACCGGTGGATTTGGCCGGTCGCAGTTGCACACGCCGGAATGTGTTGCTGTCCAGCTCCAGCCACTCTGTCCCTGTCTGCAGGTTAGAGCCAACCAGAAAACGCCCGCCATCTACAACGTTGCGGATTTTGTATTTCACGGGGCTTCTGAAGCTGAAATCCGGGAAGAACTGCGTCAGTCCAAGACGACCGTCTGACCCCGCGATCAGGTCCTGCTCAGACAAGAGCTTCATATCCGCGTTTAATTGCGCGGGTGTCAGAATCTCAGTGCCAAACACACCCTGTTCGTCACTGACCTGCAACTCATAGGCGGCCAGATCGAACTTGAAGGTGGAAAAGCTCTTGGACAGCATGGCCCAGAGCGGAAAGACCATCGTGATAACGAGATAAAGCGCAATGATAACCATGCCGAGCCGCATGATGATATCATCCCGGCTGAGTTTACCTTTGATATCCGGCCCATCGGGCATCTTGCTGATTGGGGTGAGAACATCAGTCATCATGATTTCTCCGGCTGCGCAAACGCCATCAATCTGTTCTGCGGCAATTCAACTGATACCGTCTTGCCACTCTCAACATTCAGGCGTCGCACCGCATTGATAGACAGGTCCGCAATAAGATGTCCTGTACCCAGAATGTCATGCGACAGTCGGCAGCGCCAGAATGAGCCAAGAAATTCCATCTCGACAATCATCATATCAAAGGTGTTTTCCGGCGTGGTAATCACATCCGGGGCACCTGGTGAACGCGCGCCTTCACCATGTGGAATGATATCTTCCGGCCGGATTGCAGCAACAATCTTGTCCCCAGCCGCATGGCTATGCGCCTCACACTTCAGAGTAGCGCTTCCGATTGTCAGGCTGTCGCCCTGACCGGCAAGTGCCGGGATCTGGTTCATCTCACCGATGAAATCCGCAACGAAAAGATTGGCCGGATGGCGATAAATCTCCGTCGGCGTACCAACCTGCTCGATAACACCGTGGTTCATAACCACAATGCGGTCTGCCATGGCCAGAGCTTCTTCCTGGTCATGGGTCACCATAACTGTGGTAACACCCAGTTTCCGCTGAAGCTCCTTGATCTCATGACGCAGATGGACACGAACCTTGGCATCAAGAGCCGACAATGGCTCATCGAGCAGCAGCAGTCCGGGCTTGGATGCAATAGCGCGCGCCAGCGCAATACGCTGCTGCTGACCGCCTGACAATTGTGCCGGATATTTCTTGCCCTGATCCGGCAGGCCCACAAGCTCCAGCAGCTCGGCGACCCGAACGGCAATTTCAGAACTGCTGCGCCCGGAATTCTCAAGACCAAACGCGATATTCTTCTCAATCGTCAGATTAGGGAAAAGGGCGTAGGACTGGAACACGATGCCGAAATCACGCTCGGACGGCGGCAGATTGGACACATCCCGACCGCCTTGCATGACGGTGCCCTTGGTTTGCAGGTCAAGGCCTGCAATTGCCCTGAGAAGCGTTGTTTTTCCGCAGCCTGAGGGGCCAAGGAAACAGACGAATTCCCGCTCATTGATCTCGAGCGAGATGTCCTTGAGCGCAAGAAAGTCCCCGAAGGCTTTCCAGAGATTGTCAATGCTGAGATAAAGCGGAGCGTTGGCAGTATGCTCGGTCACGGGCGGGGTCCTTCTCCTCAAAAGGGCAAAGATGTCCTGTGTCTGGCGAAAGATAAGGCCAGAACGGAATCAGGGGGCTGTAAACAGCCCCCTGTACAGAATGTCACTTAGTTTTTCGGCTCGGATTTGCCGTCATAACGCTTGGCCCATTCTTTCAGAATGGCCGCACGATTATTTGCGGCATATTCGAAGTCGTTCTTGATCATCGCATCAAGAAGACCTTCCGGGAAATGCTCAACCGGCTTGGCAACGCCAGGCATGGCAACAACGGCGTAGCCTTTGTTGTACATTTCCATGGCACCTTTGGTGATGGAGAAGTCAACCAGCTTCTGGGCTGCTTCCGGAGCATCGGTACCGGCGACGATAGCCGTTGCTTCCATATCCCAGCCTACACCTTCACTTGGAACGATGATGTCGAGCGGCGCACCGGCTGCCTTGGACTTGGCTCCACGGAACGCGAAGGAAATTCCGATAGGAATCTCACCGGCTGCGGCCAGTTTACAAGGCTTGGAACCGGAATGGGTGTAGCGGGCAATATTCTGATGGAGACCATCCATATAGTTCCAGCCACCTTCTTCACCGAACATCTGCAGCCAGCTGGACACATCCAGGAAGCCGGTTCCGGAAGAATTCGGGTTCGGCATGATCACATGACCCTTGTACTGCGGGTCAGTCAGGTCTTTCCATGATTTCGGCGGGGTCAGGCCAAGCTTTCCTGCTTCAACTGTATTGTAACAGACAGAAGCAACCCAGGCATCCATGCCAACCCAGGTCGGCGTGTCACCGGAATCAACGAATTTTGGATCAAGTTTCTCAACACCAGCCGGCTTGTATGCTTCCAGCATGCCTTCTGACTTCAGAAGCAGCAGAGACGTCGCAGCAAGACCCCAGACAACATCGGCCTGCGGGTTGTCACGTTCGGCCAGAAGCTTGGCGGTGATGATACCTGTAGAGTCACGAACCCAATTGATCTTGATATCGGGATGCTTTTCGTTGAAAGCAGCCGCATAACGGCTCAGATCTTCCGCCTCAACGGCTGTATAAACCGTCAACTCGGTTTCCGCGAAAGCTGTTCCGGTAGCAAACACACCAGCCAGCAGCGACGCCATCCATGTCTTTTTCATGTTTCCTCCAAGGGGTTTTGAGACTTCTTTCTTATGATCCTTATGTTGCAGTTATATGACAGAAACTATCATTCGTACAGATATATTCATTCAAACTTATAATAGAAAATTTTCTACCCTGCTTTCGGTCGTGTGCCAGCAGGGTCATACGGCGTTCGCAGAACAGCCTGTGCCGAGATTTTTTTCCCTGCAATATCAATGAGAAAGGATGAACGGGACAGGAAGTCTCCGGTCACCGGCTGCGCCGCATGAATGTGGCACAGAGCCACCGACGCACCCAATGTATGACCATAACTTGCAGATCGAACCTCACCCATTTCCTGACCATTGCACAAAACGGCTTCACCACCCCAGAGCTGCGCCTCGCCACAGTCCAGAATCATCTGAACAACTCGGGTATTGAGATGAGCAGGATCCTCCTTCGCAGCCAGAAGGGCATCATGGCCGATGAATCCACCCGGTTTGTTCCAGTCCACAGCGAAACCAAGGCCAGCCTGAAGCGGCGTAATGTCAGGCGTCAGCTCACGACTCCAGGCGCGATATCCTTTTTCGATACGCAGACCCTCCAGAGCATAATATCCCGCATCACGGATGCCGAATGCAGCACCTGCAGACATAAGATCCTCGTAGACGCCAATGGTAAATTCCACGGGCACCAGAAGCTCCCAGCCGAGCTCACCCACATAGGTCATCCGATTGGCCAGAACCGTGGCATATCCAAGGTCGATGCTTTTATGTGTCCCAAACGGAAAAGCATCGTTTGACAGCTTCTGCCTCGTCAGGCTTTGCAAGACATCACGCGCTTTTGGCCCCATGACAGACAGCACGGACCAGGATGTGGTTACATCGGTCAGAAAGGCATGTGCATCTTCGGCGAGATTCTTTCTGATCCAGTCGGCATCACGCACAGCCTGCGCCGAACCTGTGACAAGAAGAAACTCCTCGTGCTTCAGACGCAGCACCGTCAAATCACTCTCATAACCGCCCCGCTCATTCAGGAGGCCGGTATAGACTGTCTGTCCGATCGCAACATCAACATTGGCAGAACAGATCCGGTTCAGCTCTCTGGCTGCATCGCGACCTTGCACCAGCAGCTTCGCAAATGAGCTCTGGTCAAACACAGCAACCCTTTCACGAACGGCTCTATGCTCCTCAGCCACAGCATCATGCCAGTTCTGTCGGTCGAAACTGTAGTCAATCGCCTTTTCCTGATCATTGCGTGCAAAATAGTTTGCCCGTTCCCATCCCATCTTTGATCCAAAGACAGCACCCTTTGCGGCCAACCTGTCATACAGTGCGGAACGGCGGAACGGTCTGGCGCTGTCGAGTTCGCGATTGGGCCACGGCATGGCGTAGTGAAGTCCGAGCGTCTCCTTCACCCTGTCATGAAGCCAGTTGGGATTGTTATTGAAATCAGCAAAACGCCGGATATCCACTGCAAAGAGATCCATTGTTGGAGCACCTTCGACAATCCACTCGGCAAGTGCGCGTCCGGCACCGCCCGCACTGGCAATTCCCATCGAGTTAAAGCCTGCGCCAACAAAGAAGTTTTTCAACTCAGGAGCTTCACCAAGCAGATAATTGTTGTCTGGCGTGAAGCTTTCGGGGCCGTTGTAGAATTTCCGCACACCGCTCTCTGCCATCTGAGGCACCCTGACCAGCGCATTCTCCATCAGAATCTCGAACTGATCCCAGTCATCTTCAAGCAGTTGAAAAAAGAACTTGTCCGGAATTCCATTCATGCCCCAGGGCTTGGCCTCCGGCTCAAACCCGCCCATGACAAGACCTCCGGTCTCTTCCTTGAAATAGATGTAGCCATCCGGGTCCCGCAGAACCGGAAGGTCAGGCGCAACACCTTCAATCTGCTCGGTAACAAGATACATGTGCTCAGCAGAATGAAGCGGCACATTAACCCCGCACATCAGCCCGATTTTGCGAGCCCATTGCCCGGCACAATTAATGACAACCCGCGCAGAAACACTACCCCAATCCGTCTCTACCCCAGTAACAGCGCCCTTTTCCGTCAGAATACCAGTAACTTCTATGCCTTCCAGCACTGTGACACCGCGCATACGTGCGCCCTTGGCAAGAGACTGAGTCAGATCCGTAGGGTTGGCCTTGCCGTCGCCAGGCATCCACAGACCGCCCTTGAGATCTGAAACCTGCATCACCGGCCACTTCGCCTGAGCCTCTTCAGGAGTGATAACATCCACCTCGACACCCTGCGCTCTGGCAGAGGCCGCTGTGCGTAACAACATGGTCATCCGGTCATCGGTCCGCGCAACGGTCACCGAACCGCATTGCGACCACCCGGTCGCAAGACCGGTCTCCGCTTCAATGTCTGAATAAAGCTGCGTCGAATAGCGAATGAGGTTGGTCATGGCCGGGGTAGACCGCAGCTGCCCCACAAGCCCGGCCGCATGCCAGGTCGTTCCACAGCTCAGCTGACCCTGCTCCAACAGAAGCACATCAGACTTGCCAAGTTTTGCAAGGTGATACGCAACGGAGCAGCCAACAATACCTCCACCAATAATGACGTATTCAGCGGAGGATGGGAGGTTTTTCATAGACATTGGCGCAACATCAGCCCTGTTCTGAGAATGATCAGGCTAGTTTTGTTGATTTTGCAAAATTTTGCAAATATTTTCTTTTGCCAAATTATCGCGCCGTAATGAGCTCTATCCCGTGCTCTTCCAGAACGCCGGACAAAGCAAAATCAGGCTCGCAATCACTAAGGATTGTGACATTGTCAGCCAGTGAAACCTGAATCCGGCTGACGCCGCCAAACTTGCTGCTGTCTGCAAGAACAAACGCATGCTCTGCCTGCCGCATCATCTGTTCACGGAGCGCCGATGTTTCACGGGAGAAATCAGTCGCCAGACAGCTCTCGGACAGGCCGCCAATACCGATGAGGGCAAACTCCGCCCTGTAGCGACTGAGGTGCTCAATGGCCTCTATCCCGTAAATCGCATGATCTTCAGGGTCCAGCCGTCCACCCAGAACAACCACTTCACGAGCAGCCCGGCCAATCGCCCAGGCAACCCTGAGGTCATTGGTGTAGATCATCAGATCTTTCCGCTCCGCCGCCAGACGCTTCGCCGAAGCAAGCGTTGTCGAACCACTGTCGATGATAACAGAGGCACCATCAGGAATACGGTCCATCACCAGGCCGGCAATTGCCGCCTTGCCTTCAGGGTTGGTTTCCGTCCGGTCCGCAATAGGCGGCTCCATCGCAAGAACCGGCACGGCACCGCCGCGAACCTGCTGCAGCCGCCCCTGTTCCGACAGGAAAACAATATCCTTTCGAACGGTTTCTCTGGAGACACCCAGCCGCTCGGTAAGATCACGAATGGAGACGGAAGGCTGACGGGAGACTTCCTCAAGAATAATCGAACGACGTTCCGTTGCCAGCACTTGGCTACCCCTGTCCCTGACAGATTGATCTCAGGCTTTGCAATCCGGTATCGAAGCCCGGACAGACCTGAATTTATCCGGATCCCAGGCCCTGACTCAAGCCTGCCATGCCTACGCTTAGACAGGCGAACCTCACTTCACAAGCCTATGATTGGTCAGATCGCCCTCAAAAGGTGATAGTCTGCCAGTCATTTTTCGGAGAACGTGGGTGAATATGATGATGCTTCGTATCCTGTGGACTTCTGTTCTGGTTCTGTGTGTATCCGCTGGCGTCTCACGGGTGGCGGCAGCACCAGAAGCAGAGGCCTGGACCTATTGGGCAACCCATGACCAGTCATCCCAGGCACAGATCGATCACAAGGTATGGAATACCATCCTGCAACAGGTGGTTTTCCGCGACAAGAACGGCATCAACCGCGTCGATTATGCGCGCCTGAAAACGCGCTGGCATCGGGAACTTACAAGCTATCTCGAAGACATGCAGAGCGTAACGGTCACCAGACTGAACAGGGACCAGCAATTCGCCTATTGGGTCAACCTCTATAACGCGCTGACGGTCAAGGTCATCGCCGATCACCACCCAGTCCGATCCATCAAGGATATCGATATCTCGCCCGGTTTCTTTTCCGATGGCCCATGGGGCGCGGAACTGCTCAAGATTGAAGGACACAGCCTGAGCCTTGACGATATCGAACACCGGATTCTCCGACCTCTCTGGCGTGACCCGCGCATTCATTATGCCGTCAATTGCGCGTCGGTCGGCTGCCCGAACCTGGCCACCTCAGCCTATGTGGCAGGGAAGCTTGAAAACCAGCTCGACAGGGCTGCGCAGGCCTTCATCAATCACCCCCGCGCTGTCACAGAAGCAAACGGCCGCCTGATCGCCTCAAAAATCTATTCCTGGTTTGAAGAAGATTTCGGCAAGGACAGTGCTGATGTTATCGCCCATCTCAAGCGCTATGCCGAACCTGATCTTGCCCAGACACTCAGTCGGGCTGATACCATCTCATCCTATCGCTATGACTGGAGCCTGAACGATCGCAAACCGGCCGGATCAACATCAGGGCGTGGATTTTATGACGGTCGCCGCGGCAGCTAAAATACGATCGGACCTGCCAGACCGTTCAACAGGCAGATCAGCAATCCTCATTGGCTGCCTGATTGGCTATCTGGCTGCTCCGGCCTATGCGATCCTTCTCTATCACACCCACAGCCTCGAGCTATTGTTTGAGCAGCTCGGCTTTAATGCACTGTTTCTTCTGCCCGCAATCGGCATTGCAGCCGGATTGGCTTATCTCGTCATGTGCATGGCACTTCTCGGAGAAGAGATCAAAACGAGGGTGTTCTGGACAGCCATCCTTGCCGGATGCCTCTGCAGAGCGATCCTGTTCTTCACAGATCCGGTCGCAGAGGCCGACTTCTTCCGTTATCTCTGGGATGGAGCTTCTGTGGCAAACGGCCTGTCTCCCTATGGATTCTCACCGGACGATGTCCTGTCCGGCACCGCAGGACCAGACCATCATGCGCTGATCACATCTGAAGACGCCCGAAATTGGCTGACACAGGTGACCTACCCTGACCTGCCGACAATTTACCCGATCATCACACAGCTCTTCTTTGGTCTTTCCCAGGCCATGACACCGTGGTCTCTGGCCGGGTGGAAACTGGTTCTGCTGGCTGTTGACGGTGCTACGCTCTGGTTGCTTTTCAGAACACTGCAGCAGCAGGATCTGCCGACATCGCTGGTTCTGATCTACTGGCTCAACCCGATCCTGCTGCGCTACGGCCACGCCAGTCTCCATATGGATGGCCTTGTCATGCTTGGACTGGCGGCAATGCTCTATTGCTTTTCAAGATACCGCCTTTGGCAGGCCACGGCATCCCTGAGCCTTGCCATCGGGGTAAAACTCTGGCCGATTTTGCTGGTACCGCTGCTTCTGCAATATCAGAAATTTAGTATCCGGCAGCGCCTCCTCGCCTGCAGCCTTGCGGGCTCCATAAGTGTAGCCTTTGTTGCAATAATGGTTTTGGGAGGCTCAAGCCTGCAGGTCTTTGCATCAGAATGGCAGCGGAATGATGCAGTCTTCGGAACTCTGGTTCTGTTTCTGGATCATTTTATATCAGACAGTTCCACAGCGGCACTGGACAGCAATCGCCTTGCCCGGCTGTTCTCCGGCCTGATGATCATGGTTCTGCTCTGTTTCCAGCTCAGGAAGCCATGGCATACAGAGTCTCAGATCGCATCAATTGCCACCATTGTCACTGCAGCTCTGTTTCTGCTCGCGCCCACTGGTTACCCCTGGTATTTCCTGTGGCTTCTGCCATTCCTGACCATTCGCCCGCAGATCGCTCTCCTGGCCCTGAGCGTCACACTGCCCCTTTACGAGCTCCGCTTCTGGTACGAGAATCTGCCTGATGCCAACTGGTGGAAGCAACTCGTGGTCTGGATTGAATTCGGCCCCATACTCATATGGCTTCTGGTCACCTCGATCAAACGGCCAGAACCAGACGAGGCAGCGAGATGAGGCACGGCCATTCTATTGTTGCCCTGATCCCCGCACTCAATGAAGCCGAGAGCATTTCCCATGTTCTTCGGGCAATGCCTCGCTGGGTCGATCAGGTAATCGTCGTGGACAATGGCTCAGAAGACGCCACAGCCAGTCTGGCCCGGGCATCAGGAGCAGATGTCATCTCAGAGCCAAGACGGGGTTACGGCGCGGCCTGTCTCCGCGGCCTTGATGCTGTTCAGGCGACAGACATCATCCTCTTTACCGATGCAGATTACAGTGATGACCTGGAACAGGCAGCCGAGCTCGTCGATCCTGTTGCGAAAGGTGATGCCGATCTGGTTATCGGCGCACGGGCCTCCGGTCTTGCGGAACCCGGTGCACTGTCACCGCATCAGAGGTTTGGCAACGGACTGGCCTGCTTGCTGATTCGCCGGATATGGGGCAGTTCGGTCTCAGACCTCGGCCCTTTCCGTGCGATCCGGGCAGAGACCCTCCGCAAACTCGCTATGCATGATCATGGTTATGGCTGGACCATCGAAATGCAGATCAAGGCCATCCAGCATAATCTGGAGATCCTGGAAATCCCTGTCACCTATCGGCGCCGGATTGGAACATCAAAGATATCGGGAACCGTCAGTGGAAGCCTCAAGGCAGGCTACACGATCCTCAAGGTCCTGTTCTCTCTTGCTCTGAAGGAGCGTTTTTCGCAATTGTCTGCGAAATTCTAATTCCACTTCAGCCGATCACTGAGCAGACGCCAGGCACGGGCGACCCAGACAGGACGGACAGAATGTCCACCGCTATGCTTGCAGAATTCCACAATCCGGCTGCCGCAATGTGAGCGGCGTTCACAGGTCAAACGCCCTTCCCGGATGGTCCTGGGCGGTTCTGCACTGCATTGCCCCTGTTTATAGACACGCTTGAACATCTCCCGGATATCACCTTGCTTCCACTGACCACGAATCCAGCGCCCAGTCAGCGGAAAAGTCTTGTCGGAGGTTCCATGTACGTGAATGATATTGGGTACGGGGCTCGGGCAGCTTATCGGCAGCGGCTCCCACAAAGTCCCCGCGATAGGTGCAAAACCGGCAAACTGGCTGCCACGGTAACAGGCCAGATTCCATGCCATGGTGCCGCCGATTGAAAAGCCCGAGACCATGATCCGGGACCGGTCAATCGCAAAACGCTTCATCGCATCATTCAGGACATCATCAATGAAGGCCAGTTCATCACGCCTCTGGCGTGGTCCGCCGGGAAAAGACCAGCTGCGATAGAGGCCATCCGGCGCGATCAGCGCGACGCCAAGTTCATCGGTCACCCGCTTCAGTGCGTTGAAATTCAACACGCCTTCCGCATTGCCATTGAACCCGTGGAAATAGAGGATTGCACCGACTTTTTGCCCCGGCTTGACACCATCCGGCATTCTCAGTCGGTAATCACCGCTTTTGACCTGACAAGGCTGGTCAAGGCCGCAGGACTGCTCCGCCTGTCTGGCATGCACAGATGTCGAAAAGCCTGATACAGACAGGAAAGCCAGAGCAAATCCGGCATATAGGGAACAAAAAGATCGCTTCATTGAGGACCCCGGCAATGGCTCTCACGAGAATAGTCTCATCACAGATTGCCCGTACGGGAGTGCTAATCAAGCGAAGCTTGAACACAAGCCTGTGAGGCACCGGACACAGCCCGGCACCTCCTCATGCGCTTATTCAGCAATCGCCTTTTTGGCAATAGAAGCGAAAATGCCGTCCAGCTCAGACGCCAGCGCCTTCAGCGCTTCACCACCCTCTTTGAAATAAGGAGAGAAGACATGGGTGGGCGTCTTGTAGGACAGGGTCGCCGTGCCATCCTCATTCTCGGTCACATAGAAACGGACCGGTGCTTCGATACCCGCTGAGACCGAGGCCTTCAGCATGCGGCGTGCAAAGTCATTGCGATAGACACCAATGATCCTGTTGCCCGGGATAGTAATGCCCTGCCGCTTGGCCCCTCCAGAGGCTGTTGCTGTGGTCACAAGCCCCATCTTGTGGTCCTTGACGGACGCTCTCACCCGCTCAACAAGATCGCTATAGCTATGCGTTGTCGGGTGGACATGCCATCCCTCCCGCTCAGCCGGAGCACCGGCAAACGCCAGACCGGACAAGGCGAAGCAGCCCAAAACAGCCATTAGAATTCTGGAAATCATCATAATTCTCCACCAATGAAAAATAATCGAAATCAAACCGCCTGCCGAGACCGGCCCGGCCAGGAATCAACAAGAGCTTTCAGATGAGAGCCGACAGTACTGCCGATAAAACCGAACACCAGCCAGCCCCAGCCATGCAGGCTGCCGGATACGAGACCGCCCAGATAGGCACCAATATTGCACCCGTAAGCAAGTCGTGCGCCGTATCCCATCAGAAGCCCGCCGAAAATAGCCGTTGCAATTTCTTTTGGTGGAATTTTGGCAACAGGCGCGAAGCGGCCGGACAGGGATGCAGCAATCAGCGCGCCCAGAATAATGCCAAAATTCATCACCGAGGTTGAATCCGTCAGAAGACTGCGATTGAGGCGACCCACCTGGTTCTGCCAGTAGGGCCAGGTTTCCACTTCTATCCCGGCGACAGAGAACACTTTCGCTCCCCAAAGCGCAAAGGCCGACGTAATCCCCCAGGGCCGCCCAAGAACCAGCAGCGTGGCCACAACAACAATAACCAGCGCCAGAGCACCTGCCAGCATCGACCATGGGCCTTTCAGGAAGGATTCGGTTTTCCCGAAGGACTGAAGTGTCCCATGGGATCGCTTCTCAAACACGATTGTCAGAAGGGCAATCGTGCCAAGCAGGCCAAGCGTCAGCAGTAATGCGGGTCCCAGACCCAGCTGCCTCACCATGGAATAGGCCTTGAGACTTGGCAAAGCCTGCCACTCAGGCAAATGAGCTGTTGCGATAACCGATCCGGCCACAAAGGCCGCAAGCGTAATCACCATTCGGGTTGAACCGCCACCCACCGTAAACAAGGTGCCGGATGCACAGCCGCCTCCAAATTGCATGCCAAGACCGAACATGAAGGCACCGAAGGCTGCCGCAATACCAAACGGAAACACAAAACCACCGGTTCTAAAACCGACATCAGCACCATAAACAAACAGAGGAAAGGAGATACAGACCGAGAGGCCGATCAGAATCATCTGAGCTCTCAGACCGGCACCACGGCGCTCAAGCACCATCCGTCGCCAGGCTGCTGTGAAGCCGAATTTCGCATGGTAAAGCGCAATACCGGCAAAGGCTCCAATAGCTGCACCACTAGCTATCCGACCGGATCCGATCTCAGCTGCAGCCCATATTAAAGCCACCAAAAGGCCAAATGCGACAACAAGAGGCGTAGTCTGGAGTTTGGTGTCCGACATAGAATTGCCTCATTAAAAGGAAAAGTGGCAAACAGCGCTGTTCCTAACGGAACGGATGCGGAGGGGGAATGCATATCGCAAAAATCAAGCATTCGAAAGTTCGCATCTATTCAAAGCTCGGTGAACAAGTTTGATGAGACCCGTTACCGGGCGCGCGTGTATAGAACCGAATACATATGTTCAAATGAATAAGTACGGAGCCAGCCATGCCGACAACCGATATGTTCGGTTACGAGATTTCCCTTGACGATAAGGCCGCTCTATCTTCCTGGAATTCTTTGGTTTTCGCTTTTCTTGCCCACTCCGCGGAAACCCCTGTTCATCTCGAAGCCCTGTTCAAACGCCTGCCGGATGCACCGATGGGACATGTTATGAAGGGTTTCTTCTGCCTGTTGCTCGGCAGGCGGGAGCTCGTCGAAACAGCCGCTGCAACAGCCGCAAAGGTAACCGGACTGCGTCAGATCGGTGCGCTTAATGAGCGCGAAAGCCTTTATGCCGACGCCTTGAATGCCTGGCTGAGCGGTCGCCCGACCCTTTCAGCCGAGCTGATGGACCGCATTCTGGCCCGCTGGCCCGCAGATGCTGTCGCTCTTAAGCTCGGTCATGGCATCCGCTTTATCCTGGGCGATTCAAAAGGCATGTTGACTTCCATTGAAGCTGTGCAGAACACCTACGGCACCGACCATCCTGCCTTTGGCTATGTGCAGGGGTGCCGGGCCTTTGCACTTGAGGAATGCGGTCGTCAGACAGAAGCCGAACAGGCTGGCATTCTGGCTCTGCAACACGCCAGAGACGACGCCTGGGGTCTGCATGCCGTCGCCCATGTCTATGACATGACCGGTCGGGCTGATACTGGCGTCACATGGCTGTCGAGCCAGCCGGAAGCCTGGCAGCATTGTAACAATTTCGGTTATCATGTCTGGTGGCACCTGGCGTTGTTCCATCTTGATCGCCGCGAGTTTGACGTGGTGCTTGACCTCTATGATCGCCATGTTCGCAAGGATCAGTCTGACGACTATCGCGACATTTCAAACGGTGCATCCATGCTGATGCGACTGGAGCTGGAAGGTGTCGATGTCGGCAATCGCTGGGAAGAGATGGCCGCCATCAGCGAAGGGCGGACGGAAGACGGTTGTGTTGTCTTTGCCGACCTTCACTATCTGCTGGCTCTGATGGGCGGTGACAGAACGGATTCCGCCAAGACCCTGGTGAACAGAATTCGCCGCGACGCAGTCAGACACCAGACGGATATGGATCAGGTCGCTCATACCCCTGGTATTGCCGCCGCCATCGGGATACAGGCCTTCATGGATGGAGATAACGCGTCAGCGTTTACCCATCTGAAGACGGCTTACGGATCCATGCAGCGCATCGGCGGCAGCCACGCGCAGCGTGATGTATTTGATCGACTGACCATTGAAGCCGCCATTCGCTCCGGCCAGATTGAGGACGCCAACCGGCTCCTTGAAGACCGTGTCAACAGACGCGGTGGCGAGGATGGCTATACAAGAACACGCGCGTCGTTTATAGCGCAGCTGGGAAGAGTTGAAGCCACGGCCTGACCGGGGTTTCTGCTCGACAGGAGCCACCACAAACGCTCCATCAGAAGACAAAGACCAAAGAGAGACCTGAAGGCATGAGTGCAACATCCGCACAGGCTAAGAAAAAGCCACGTGATCCGCGTCTGGACTTCTTTCGCGGCATAGCGATGTTCATCATCTTCATTGCTCATGTGCCGGGCAACTCCTGGACCATGTGGATTCCGGCACGCTTCGGATATTCAGACGCAACCGAGATCTTCGTCTTCTGCTCCGGCATGGCATCATCCTTTGCCTTTGCCAGCGTTTTCGTCTCTCATGGCTGGTGGATGGGCGCGGCCCGTATCTCACACCGCATCTGGCAGGTCTACTGGGCACAAATTGGCCTGTTCTTTGTCATTGCAGGCATGCTTTGGGCCATGGAAGCCAACAAGGAAGCACTGATTTCCACGCTGGCCGGGACATTTGACCCCACAGTTCACACACGGGATTTCGTCGGCGCGCTCAACCTCCGCAACTTTTTCAATGATCCCGGAACCAATCTGGTCGGGTTGATGACCCTGACCTATGTGCCGAACTATTTCGACATTCTGCCGATGTATCTGGGCATTCTGGCTCTTATTCCCGCAGTGATGCTGGCTCACCGGTATGGCGGCATGCCGCTGGTGATTGCTCTGAGCGTTGTGCTGTGGACCTGGGCTAATCTGTCCAATTTCGACGCCTTCATCTCGCAACTGGTCGGCAGCACGGACGGAATTGGTCTCTCCGCCTTGACCCTGCAACTGCCTGCAGAGCCCTGGACCGAGCGTCCCTGGTTTTTCAATCCGTTTGCCTGGCAGCTTGTGTTCTTCACCGGCTTTGCCTTCGGCCTCGGCTGGCTGAAGCAGCCTCCAGTCCGCAAAGGTCTGATTATTCTGGCCATTGCTGTTGTACTCATCAACATTCCTCTGCGCTTTCATCTGGTTCTGCGGAATATTCCAGACATTCAGGACGTCATCGGCTTTTTCCCAGACACGCGTGAATGGAGAGACTTCCTCCGCCCGCTTGGACAAAAGACCGAGTTTGGTGTTCTGCGTTACATCCATTTCCTTGCGCTGGCCTATCTGGCCTGGGCCGCTTTCGGGCGCTGGGGCTGGGCTCTGCTTGAATCACCCGTCTGGAGCCGGACCATCAATGTAATCCGCAAGGTTGGCCAGCAGTCCCTGGCCGTCTTCCTGGTCAGCATGGTCGCATCACGCGGCATTGGTGAAATTATCTGGATTTTCGAGCGGACAGAGCTTGCCCGTGCAATCGGTAATCTTTCAGGCTTTGCCATGTTGATCGCAACCGCTTATACCGTCTCCTGGTACAAGTCCCAGCCTTGGCGGAAGGTGGCTCCATCACCAGCCACCAACGCATTCGGAGACGCAACACCACCGGTACGGCAGCCTGCCGAGTGAGATTTCTGCCTCTGCTTCCAGTACCCGGATAACCGGGCAGGTACAGTTGGCAAGACTGTTGGGAGAACAGATGGATCTGCGCCGACGTAACGTTCTGCAAGCTTTGGCTTTTCTGGGCTTTATACCAGCTATTGGCAGCCCGACCGCCACACTTGCCGGTATGCCGGAACTGGAGGGTGACGAACCGTTCTCTCCCGACACCGTAAGGACCCTTGCGCAGGCGCTGTCAAAGGAAAGCTTCACACCGTCCAGCCCGTTGCCAAAAGCCTGGCGCGCACTGAGCTATCACCAGCATCACGAAATCCAGCCAAGAGCAGAAAAAGCCGTTTGGGCCGGACGCGAGGATGTAAAGGCACGCGGGCATCTTCTGGCACCGGGCTCGGTCTACAGAACTCCGGTCAACGTCTTTCTGGTGGAAGATAACCGCCAGCGACGCCTGGTCTTTGATGCCGACGCTTTCCACTTCGGCCCCGATGTTCCCAATCTGCCGATTAACGAGCAGGTCAATTATTCAGGCGTTGAATTGCTGACACCTGATGGCGGTGACCAACAGCTCCATCCCTTCCTCACCTTCCAGGGTGCCAGTTATTTCCGTGCGATTGCCCAGGGGCAGCACTATGGCCTCTCAGCCCGGGGACTTGCTCTCAGAACGGCAACCCATCACGGGGAGGAGTTCCCGGCGTTCAGAACGTTCTGGCTGGAAACACCTGACGACGGCGATCAGAAACTGGTGGTCCATGCTCTTCTTGAATCGCCCAGTGTTTCAGGGGCTTATACCTTCCATATCTGGCATGGAAATCCGACCCGGATGGATGTAAGCGCCTCTCTTTTCCCGCGTGTTGATCTGGACCATGTGGGGATAGCGCCCCTCACTTCCATGTTCCTCTACGATGAAAAGAACCGCATAAAGTTTGATGATGTAAGACCAGCGATACATGATTCAGACGGCTTGCTGGTCCATAACGGCAATGGGGAATGGCTCTGGCGTCCGCTGAACAATCCGGCATCCCTGCAGGTCAGCCAGTTTCTGGATACAAACCCGCAAGGGTTTGGTCTGGCCCAGCGGTCTCGCGAATTCAGTGATTTCGCAGACCCGGCAGCCCGGTATGAAATTCGGCCCACCCTCTGGGTTGAGCCCCATGATCCGTGGGGTAAAGGTGCTGTTTCACTCGTCGAGATTCCATCTGACAAGGAAACCAACGACAATATCGTTGCCTTCTGGCGACCGGACACGCCTCTGGAAGCCGAACGGGAACACCGGTTCGGCTATACGCTGCAATGGTGCTGGGAGCCTCCAGTCGATTGTCCCCTTTCAAAAGTCCAGACCACGCGGGAGGGCAAAAGCCGCACACACGCGCGTGTGATGGCAATTGATTTCCATAAATCCGACCTTCTGCCCGATGATGCTGGCGCGGTACGACCTTTCGTTAGCGGCTACCCGGGGGCAATCAGTAATGTATCCGTCACAAAAAATCCCGAAACAGGCGGTATGCAATTGCTGTTTGACTTTGATCCCGGTGAAGAAACAGCTATGGAACTGCGTGCCCAACTGCGAACACCTGACGGCAAGAACCCATTGACGGAGGTCTGGTTATACCGATGGACCAGCTAACCCATCTAGCAAATGCAGAGAAGATTGCCGTCCTTGGACCAAAGGCAGGCGATATTCATCCGCTGGTGCCGGAGGAAAATGGTCTGGATATGCCGGATCAGGACTTCAGTCAGACCTTTCAGGATGAAGATGCGCCTGAACGCCTGAAAGACCCTCAGGCCCGGATCTGGCGGATTGTGGTCTTTGGTGCAACTGCCGCATTATCCGGCTGGTGTTCATGGGAAATGTTCTCAATCCTGTCCATGCAGGGACTGAGCATTCTCGAAGCCATGATGGGCTTTGCCTTCACACTGAGCTTCATCTGGATTGCACTTGCCTGCGTCAATGCGATGATTGGCACCACAACGCTGCTCGGTGGCCTTTTGTCATCCCGCTGGCGGACAGAGGCGCAAGGGCCCACCGATCATCTGGATGTAGCCCTCTTGCTGCCGACCTATAATGAAAGTCCTTCCATGGTGCTCGGCAATGCGGTCGCCATGCTGCAGGAACTGGGTCAGGCCGAAACGAAGCATCAGTTCTCACTCTATGTCCTGAGTGACACGACAGATTATGCGGTTGTCGTAAAAGAGATCCAGGCAATCCAGGCAGCCCGTCGTCTTCTTCCGGACGGTACTCGCCTTTACTATCGACGTCGCGACAAGAATATCGGCAAGAAAGCTGGCAATATTGCCGAATGGTGTCGCCGCTGGGGTGGTCGCTACGATGCAATGCTGACGCTGGATGCTGACAGCCTGATGAGCAGCAGGGCTATTATCTCACTATCCGATGCCCTTGCATCTGATCCAACGGCAGGGCTCGTCCAGTCCATGCCGCAGATCATCAAGACCCAGACACTGTTTGCCCGCCTGCAGCAATTTGCCAACACCGCCTACGGTCCGGTTCTGGCCGCTGGTCTTGCCACATGGTCTCGTGGTGAAGGCAATTACTGGGGCCACAATGCCATTATCAGAACCCGCGTCTTTGCCAAATGTGCAGGCCTTCCGCACCTGAAAGGCCCAGGACTGATGGGTGGTCATATTCTGAGCCATGATTTCGTCGAAGCCGCTCTTTTGCGTCGTGCCGGCTGGCGGGTCCGTATGCTGCCGACACGGGAAGGGTCTTATGAAGAAGCGCCTCCAGGTCTGGTCGATCACGTCGTGCGCGACCGCCGCTGGTGTCAGGGCAACCTGCAGCATCTGGGCCTTCTGATGGCACGTGGCCTGCACCCGGTCAGCCGCTTTCACCTGCTGCAGGGCGCGATGGCCTACCTGTCTGCCCTGCTCTGGTTTGCCTTTCTGGCCGTGGGCATTGCAGTTGCCTCACAGGCCGAGGTCATGCCGGTCAATTACTTCCCCGACCCCTATGCACTGTTCCCCATCTGGCCGGTTCTGGACAGTGAACGCGCATGGACATTGCTTGCATGGACCATTGGTGTTCTGCTGATGCCAAAGGCACTGGGCATTCTGACCACGCTGATCCTGCCACCGGGAGCTCCAAGCTGGGGTGGCGCATTACGCTTTCTTGCCGGTGCCATTATCGAGCTCATTCTGTCAGCAGTTCTGGCACCCGTTATGATGATCCAGCAGACCATTGCGATATTCCGGATCGTCAGCGGCATTGATTCAGGCTGGAAACCGCAGCGCCGGGAAAGTGAGCCGCTGCCATTTCTCGACATCCTCCGCTTTCACCTGACCGAAACAGTTCTGGGCCTCGGGCTGACAGCAACACTCGTTATGGGCTGGATGCCGCTACTCCTGAGCCCTATCGCTATCAGCCTGCTTCTGGCCGTGCCGCTGTCACTTCTGACACAGGCACGGGTGAGCTGGCTGGTTCAGCGCGCCGGTATTCTGGCTACTCCAGCAGACATTCAGGAGCCGGAAATCGTCACCCAGGCCACATTGCACAGCCAGATCATCGATCATGTGCTGACAAAATGGCCAACCACTGTTGAAGACGCCCAGGATACGGTGCTTTCAGGCTCCGGCCCAAAGGCAGAAGCAGGATAAGAAAACAGCTTGAGCTTCCAGTAACTAGAACCTTTAAAACAGGTTCAAGGGAGTTCGAGATGATCCGAAGTTATCTTATGCTTGGCTGTATTGTGATTGTTGCAGGACTGTCCGCATTTCTGGTCAGTCAGGTGAGCCATACAGATATCGAAGCCCCAACGACGATCAAGTTCCCAAGCCTGACCGGTATGGCCCTTGAAGGCCAGACTGCTTTCAGGACAAGTTGCAGTTCCTGTCATGGCACCGGAGGGACAGGAACAGAATACGGCCCGCCTTTGATCCACAAGATCTACAAACCTTCTCATCATGGAGACGGCGCCTTCTGGGTTGCTGTTCGAAATGGAGTACGAGCACATCACTGGCAATTCGGAAACATGCCACCGCAGGCGGATGTGTCAGACAAAGAGATCACAAGCATCATTGCATATGTTCGGGCCGTTCAGAGATATAACAACATCAGGTAGAGAAAGACTGAGACATGATGTCCAAGAAAAAGGCCCGGTATGGGCTGTGTATTGCTCTTATCGCCATCCCGGCAATGGCCTTCGCTCATGGCGGTGCCACTGGTATTATCAAGCACCGTATGGATGCCATGACTTCTATCGGTGACAGCATGAAACTGATTGTAGCATCAGCCCGCGGCCAGCGTGCATTTGACAAAGACGCCATCAAAGGTGCTGCTGCTCGCATCTCTGCTCACGCAACAGACATTCCAAAACTCTTTCCCGAAGGAAGCCTCGACAAGCCGACAGAGGCCGTCCCGGCCATCTGGCAGGACTGGGATAGATTTACGGCCCTCGCCACAGACCTTGAAACCAGTGCCAAGGCACTCGAAACCAAAGTCGACAGTCTTTCAGATCCATCCGAACTCGGGGCATTCATCCCTGCCATGGGACAGACATGCAAGTCCTGCCACGAGTCTTTCCGTATCAAGAAGTAAGCCTGGCTGCTGAAGCTGCTCCGTTTGGCTCCCCTATCCCCCTTCTGACACAAGGGTGATTATCAGAACGGGCTAATCCGCTATAGTTTTGTGATTGGACGGATCATCACGCTCTCTTTCAGAGAACAGGCCCGGCCACTGGCACAGACAGAGCTGCGGGGGTTCCTATGCAGAAGGTTTCAATTGCGCAATTTGACGAGCTGGAGGACCGGCAACCGGCCTACGCCCTGGTTGGCGAAGTGGATCTGGTGGTCGTCCGGTTCGATGATGATGTATCCGTCATGTATGGCCGATGCCTCCATCGGGGCGCTCTTCTGTCAGATGGATATGTTCGCGGCCGCAATCTGATGTGCGGCCTTCACCATTGGGATTATCGGCTTGAGTCAGGCGTCTCCGCCTACAACAATGAAGAAGCGCTCCAGAAATTCGAAAGCTGGATCGAAGAGGGTCAGGTCTGGGTCAATGAGGATGAAATCCGCGCCTGGGGCCGGGAGAACCCGCAACCCTATGCACGGAAAGCATATCTGGGTCTGTATGCTGATCTTCACGGCACTGAAGATGAGCCCTATGTCAAGGAGATCCAGACCTATGCACGATCTGGTCTGTCCAAGACCGGTCATCATGGTGTTGTCGATGCAATGGGCGTCCCGCGCCACAAGCTCCCTGACTGGGATGACATCCAGATCCTGACAGGCCAGCTCAGTACACCACCTCTTCTTGATGACGAAGACGTGAGCACAGAAGTTGTTATCGGACCGGATGCTCAAAAACCCCTGAAACTGGCCATGCCACTCTTTGTGTCTGACATGAGTTTCGGCGCGCTGTCAGAACCGGCCAAGCGGGCTCTTGCCCGAGGAGCAGAACTTGCAGGAACAGGCATCTGTTCCGGCGAAGGAGGCATGCTGCCGGAAGAGCAGGAAGAGAATTCCCGCTATTTCTATGAGCTGGCATCAGGGCGGTTCGGTTTTTCATGGGACAAGCTTGAAAAGGTCCAGGCTTTCCATTTCAAGGGCGGACAAGGTGCCAAGACCGGCACAGGTGGCCACCTGCCCGGTGAGAAGGTGAAAGGCAAGATTGCAGAAGTACGGGGCCTTGCAGAGGGCGAAGCGGCTATCTCGCCTGCCCGTTTTCCGAACTGGACGTCTACGGATCAGATAAAGGCCTTTGCCGATGAAGTCCGTGACCGGACCGGTGGCATTCCCATCGGCTACAAGCTCTCGGCCCAGCACGTAGAAAAAGATATCGATGCAGCCCTCGCCGTGGGTGTCGATTACATCATCCTGGATGGTCGCGGCGGCGGAACAGGTGCCGCTCCAACCATCTTCCGTGACCATATTTCTGTCCCGACCATCCCCGCCCTGGCCCGTGCAAGACGGCATCTCGATGCATCGGGTGCGCGCGCTGTCACACTGGTCATAACCGGCGGATTGCGGACTCCCGCTGATTTCGTCAAGGCCCTGGCCCTGGGCGCTGATGCGGTTGCGCTCTCCACAGCTGCAATGCATGCCATCGGTTGCATCGCCATGCGGGCCTGTCATACGAACAATTGCCCCGTTGGCATCGCCACGCAGAAACCACATCTCGTCTCACGTCTGGTTATTGAAAATTCCGCTCAGCGCCTGACCAATTTCTTTGACGCATCCAACGAGCTGATCAAGGTTATGGCACGCGCATGTGGTCATCGTCATATCAGTCAGTTTACGCCGGACGACCTGACCACCTGGAACCACGATATGGCCAGGCTGTCTGGTATATCCTATGCCGGTGTCTCATGACGTATTCATAACCTGAAATTTAAGTGCAGGTGACCGCCCTCCATATCACTCTAGCAACAGATCAAGTTGGAGAGACCCGGATGATCACCAGACGCGCATTCGCGACACTTGCTGCCACAACGGCTCTGCTGCCGGAGGTATCCCTCGCGCAATCCATCCCCGAAGCCAGTGGTCTTTACCGGGCTCAGTGGGATCTGATTTTCGGAACCGATCAGGCATTCAACAAGGCTCTGGAGCAGATCCACGAGCGCGGCAACCCGGATATGGCCGCCAGCATCATTCAGGCGCTGCGGTTTTCCAATGGCTCCACAGAAGCCATGGTGGAGACCCTGGAAGCGATTACGGGAACAAAGAGCGGCAAGACCTGGTTTGACTGGATGCTCTGGCAGGAGACCCATCCCGAGGTCATACCACATCCCACATACACCCGGTTCAAACGCGAAATCTTCCTGCGGATCGACCCGAATTTCAGCGATTTTCTCAAGCCTGACTATCTCGCACGCGATCGCATGAAAATCCGCCTTGAGGAAATCACCTGGGGCGGTGTCTACAAGGATGGCATACCCTCTCTCGACAACCCGACCCTGATCCCTGCCACCGATGCCGACTACATGCTCGATACCGATCTGGTCTTCGGCGTGTCGATCAATGGTGACACACGTGCCTACCCGCTTCGGATCATGGGCTGGCATGAAATGTTCAACGAGGTGATCGGTGGTGTTCCTGTTGCGCTCGCCTATTGCACATTATGCGGCTCGGGGATCCTGTTCGAGACGGACGTAAAAGGCAGGCAGAAGCCCTTTGTGTTTGGATCATCGGGTTTTCTTTATCGATCAAACAAGCTGATGTTCGACCGGGAAACCCATTCTCTGTGGAACCAGTTCACAGGAAAGCCGGTTGTCGGACCACTCGTCGACCGCAATATTGAGCTCAAGCAGAGGCCGGTGGTCATCACCAGCTGGGCCGAGTGGCGCAGGAACAATCCTGATACCCGTATTCTTTCACTTAAAACCGGGCACAGGCGCGACTACGGGTCCGGCGTTGTCTATCAGGACTATTTCGCCTCAAATGACCTGATGTTCCCGACCCGGGTCGATCAAACCCGTCATCGCCAGAAGGATTATGTTTTCGGCATCCGCACTCAGGGCGCAGCCAAAGCCTGGCCACTGAAGGTTTTTGCAGGCGGCAAGGTCATCAATGACCGGATCAACGCGACGCCGCTTGTTCTCATCGGAGATGAAGCCACCCGCACGGTCCGCGCCTATGAAAGCCAAGGCCTTGTATTCAAAATCAAGGGCGATGGCCTCATCTCCGGCGATGGCCGTGCCTGGACAATATCAGAAGACAACCTCAAGGCCTCTGACGGTCAAAACCTGCCGCGCGTGGCAGGACATATCGCATACTGGTTTGCCTGGAACGGCTATCTTGGTGCGGAATCAGAGCTCTATGAAAGCTGATCAGAACATCACGGCTGTCGCCGGAGACAGGAAAACTGCACCTATATGAAATTGTGACAGGATTCGCATAAGATAGCAGAATGAATCGCCGAAACCATAAAGGTTCGAAACCGGGAGGATTATGTGACACTTGCTGAGACAATCATATCCGGTGTCGAAATATACGGGATAATCGGCCTTGTTATCGCCGGCTTATTTCTCTTTGTCGGGTTGGACAGGGTGGACCCGGCAGCCAAGGATGCCTACGCCTTCAGACCACTCCTCGTACCAGGCATCGTTGTGCTCTGGCCACTCGTGCTCTGGCGCTGGGCACAATTGGAGAAAGTCCGGGCAAAAGGATGCGGAAGTGATCATTGCCAGACATCCGAGGCTTCTACATCATCATCTGATCTGAAATCAGGAGGCTGACCCATGCGTCGCAGCCTGCGCTCTGCACACAAAACCATCTGGATTGGTTTCGCTCTCCTGATTCCGGCCATCATCGTAACCGCCCTTCTTGTCCGCCAGACCGGCCCTCTGGAAAAGGCACCGGTTCTGCTGTCTCCACCTGTCGCGGAAGGAGCAGCCTCATGAGTCATACCTACCGCCCGGTTCTCTGGAACAAGAACAAATACTGGTATGATGCGGTCCTTATTGTTGGCGTCACACTCTATCTGCTGGTCTTTCTCAAACTGGCACCGGAGTTTCAGTCCGTCACACGTCCGGTTGATGTTCCAATCCAGCGGATGCGAGCCTTTGGCTCCTGCGCTTTCCTGATGCTGACAGTCATTCTCTGTATCGGCCCGCTGGCGCGGCTCGACAGACGATTTGTGCCATTGCTCTACAACCGCCGTCATTTCGGCGTTCTGACCTGCATCGTGGCACTGCTCCATCTGCGCTATGTGCTGGCCTGGTACTATTCCTTCTCGCCCACACAGGATTTCGTAGCACTTCTGACCAGCAATACGAGCTTTGGCCAGTTGCTTGGTTTTCCGTTTGAACTGTTTGGCATCTTTGCCCTGATCATCCTGATCATTCTGGCTGTGACAAGCCATGACTTCTGGCTCAGCTTTCTGACGCCACCAGTCTGGAAAACCCTGCATATGGGAATTTATTTCGCCTATGCGTCCCTGGTGGCTCATGTGGCATTCGGCTATCTGCAGGATGTGGACAACCCGCTCTTTGCACTGGTCTTCATGGGAGGCGCACTCCTCGTTGTCGCCTTGCATGTGGTCGCAGGCCTGAAGGAAAGCGCGACAGATGGCCATCGGGATGGAGAAGCCCATCAGAACTGGGTGCCGGTCTGTGACGTGGATGAAATCGCCAACAAGCGAGGCCGTGTCGTTATCCTCCCCAATGATGAGCGCGCGGCTGTTTTTCGCTATGACGGCAAGCTTTCCGCCCTTTCCAATCTCTGTGCCCATCAGAATGGCCCTCTGGGTGAAGGGCGTATTCTCTATGGCTGTGTGACCTGTCCATGGCATGGCTTTCAGTATCGGCCAGCCGATGGCAGAGCACCGGCCCCGTTCACAGAAAAGCTGCCAACCTACCGTTTGAAACTGGAAGGCAACATGATCTTCATTGATCCAAAAGCCAATCCCGCGGGCACCTATGTGGAACCGGTTCTGATCCCGGAGGAGAATGCATCATGAGCGGCACCCGTTATGACGGCTTTTTCATCGGCTGGAGCAAGAAGCTTCCGAAGGGTCTACAGGTATTTCTGCCCGCTTTCGCCATGCTGCTTATCGGGCTTTTTGCCGGTGTTGCCTATTCTGTCGCTGTCACACAGGATGATCCGGGCGACGGGCGCTTTGCCTTCAATCTCGGTCGCCAGACGGTGGTGGGTGTGCTGGAAGCCGATCCCTATCCGACTATCCGCATTCCTCCGAATGAAACCTATCCGGACGGTCACACCATGATGCTGTCCGGCCCGGGCAAGCGCGGCGTTGCCAAACAGGCGCGCGCCCTTGATGGCCGCGTGGTCCATGCAACCGGCGTCCTGTTGCAACGGGGTGATCTGGATATGCTGCAGGTCAATGGCGGACGCTTGCGGTTGGCAACAGCAGTATCTGAAGACCCGGCACAGATGCCTGAAGATCTGATGACAGCGCAGAACCTTGGACGCTGGCGCCTCACCGGCGAAATCTGCGACGGTAAATGCTATGTGGGGGCCATGCGCCCCGGCTCCGGTCTGGCTCACAAGGCCTGCGCTAATCTTTGCCTTACCGGTGGCATACCGCCGGTTTTTGTCACAACAGGGCCGGTTGAAGGGCAAACCTTCTTTCTTCTTGGAGACAAGGACGGCAAGGCACTGACAGACCGCATTACAGATCTGACCGCCCTCCTGATCAAGGCCGAGGGCGAGATTGAACGGCGGGGAGACCTGCTGGTGTTCAAAATGGATCTTGAGACTGTGAAGGTGCAATAATGACAGGCAAGTTACGCCACGGTGTCGGACTGGGCATTGCAGCGCTCCTGATTGGTCTTATCTATTACGGCTGGGACACGGGTCTGCCGATGTTCGAACGGGAATTGAGGGGTTTACGCCTGTTTGGCAAGAACTATCCTGAACTGGCAACTCTGTTAGCCGTGTTTGGTGCCTACGGGTTGATGAGCTTCGCCCAGTGGCTGTGGGACAAGGTGCCGGGAGGGGACCATCACAGCTGATGGTGAGTAAGACGTGCGCAATGAGTTTTGACCCTGGGAGACACATCTGTTGCCGGTAGAGCCTGAACGGCTGAAGTCAGTGCCGCTGCTGAAAAGCCTCTCTGACCAGGATCTCGCCCATGTGGCGAGCAAGATGACCCGTATTCACCTGGCCGCTTCTGAAACACTGTTCCGGGCTGGTGAAGCCGGAGACGCGATTTATATCCTTGCGGCAGGATCACTTGGCATCTACGCGGAGGATAATCCTCTATCCCGACGCCTCGTCGCTTTGACGAAACCGGGAGAGACCGTCGGCGAGATGGCTCTCATCACCGATGAGCCACGATCAGCAACCGTGATCGGCATACGGGACTCAACCCTGTTCAAACTGACCCGTCAGAACTTCGAGCGCCTTGTCACCCTATACCCCTCCATTCTGATTGGTGTCAGCCGCCTGCTGGCCGAACGCCTGCGCGCAAGCTTTGACCCTCAGGGCCCAAGGATAGAACCCAAGGTCACCGCTCTTCTGCCGGTAACCTCCTCCTGCGCTCCTCTCGATATGGCAAATCGCCTCGCTGATATCCTGCGCGCCTCTGGTTCGAGTGTTTTCATCGCCACATCGGATGATAGAGACCAGCGCACGGGCTGGTTTGCAGAACTGGAAAGCCAGTATGATCATGTCCTGCTCTGCGGCGATATCACATCCAATGACTGGCTGGGCCGATGCGCCCGGCAGGCTGACCGTATTCTGGTCCTGTCCCGATCGGAAGACGTTCTGTTCTCACGCTTCCAGAGTGCTCTTCTGGCTCAGCGGGCAGAACACCAGCTCGTCGATCTTGTGGTTCTGCACGACAGTGAACGCCGACGCCCCACCGGGACATATCGCTGCCACAAGGATCTCTGCTTCAACCGGCATTTCCACATCAGGGAGCATCAGCCCCAGGACTGGCAGCGTCTCGCGAGACTGGTCTCAGGCAAAGCTGTAGGCTTGGTGCTTGGCGGCGGTGGAGCCCGCGCATACGCACATATCGGTGTTTACAAAGCCTGCCTTGAAAAAGGTATTCCCATTGATTTTGTCGGTGGCACATCCATGGGGGCCATTATTGCCGCCTGCATTGCCATGGGTTGGAATCTTGACGACATCATCCGCCGCATCAGGGCGACATTTGTGAAGAGCAATCCGCTGTCAGATTACTCACTTCCCCTGCTCGGACTTGTCAGTGGTGCCAAAGTGGAACGCCTTTTAAAGGAGCACTTCCGAGACATTCAGATAGCCGATATGTGGCTGCCCTTTTATTGCGTGTCATCAAATCTGACCACAGCCTCGGTGCACATTCACATGTCGGGCATGGTGAGAGAGGCCCTGCGCGCTTCCATTTCCCTGCCCGGCATCCTTCCGCCCGTCATCAACGATACAGGCGTCCTTGTGGACGGCGGCGTTATGAACAACCTGCCGGTAGACATCATGCAGCAGCAGAACCCCGGTGCGGTGATAGCGGTTGATGTCGCCCGGGATCTGTCCCTGACCCCGGACGCCCTGCGCCGGGAGCAGGAGAAACCCTTGTGGAGACGTTTTCTGTCCCCTCCTATTTTTAGCATCCTGATGCGTTCAGGTACGCTTGCAAGTGAGGCAGAAAACCAGGTGCAGCTTTCGGCCAGTGACTTGTCTATTACCCCGTCTCTCGGAGACATAGACATCCGCCACTGGCGCCGCTTTGATGATGTTGTTGAAGCAGGTTATCAGAGCGCCATGGCAACTCTTGAGCAGTTCAACGTGAGCTGAGGGTAGCCGCACTTCGCTTCAGGCCTCCTGTCAGTTGCCCAGAATACCAGGCAGACGCAGACCATGTTCGCGGGCGCAATCCTTGGCAGATTCATAACCTGCATCAGCATGACGCCAGACCCCCGATGCGGGATCGTTCCACAGAACACGTTCCAGGCGTTTGGCCGCGTCATCCGTACCATCCGCACAGATCACGACACCAGCATGCTGACTGAACCCCATACCCACGCCGCCACCGTGGTGCAATGACACCCAGGTCGCGCCTGATGCGGTGTTGACCAAAGCGTTCAGAAGTGGCCAGTCAGAGACAGCATCCGAGCCGTCCATCATCGCTTCAGTTTCACGGTTGGGCGAAGCCACGGAACCAGAATCAAGATGGTCACGTCCGATAACCACCGGTGCGCTCAGTTCACCGGTCCTGACCATCTCGTTGAAGGCAAGGCCCAGACGGTGGCGGTCTCCAAGACCAACCCAGCAGATACGGGCTGGCAGACCCTGGAAGGCAATGCGGTCGCGTGCCATATCCAGCCAGTTATGCAGATGCGTGTTATCCGGCAACAGCTCCTTGACCTTCTGATCGGTCTTGTAGATGTCCTCCGGATCACCGGAAAGGGCTGCCCAGCGGAACGGTCCAATCCCGCGACAGAACAGCGGACGAATATAGGCTGGTACAAACCCGGGGAAAGCAAAGGCATCATCCAGGCCTTCCTCCAGCGCCATCTGGCGAATGTTGTTGCCATAGTCGACCGTTGGCACTCCATCATTGTGGAAAGCCACCATGGCCTCAACCTGCACCTTCATTGAAGCGCGGGCAGCCTTTTCGACGTCCTTGGGGGCAGTTTCAGCTTTGGCTCGCCATTCAGCGACAGTCCAGCCCTGCGGCAGATAGCCATTGACCGGATCATGAGCCGACGTCTGATCGGTAACGATGTCCGGTCGAATACCCCGCTTGTGGATCTCCGGGAAGATATCGGCAGCATTTCCAATCAATGCCACCGACTTGGCCTCACCTGCACTGGTCCAGCGATCAATCATCTCAAGCGCTTCATCCAGGCTATGGGTTTTCTCATCCACATAGCGAGTGCGCAGTCGGAAATCGACCGATTTCTCATCGCATTCAACAGCCAGACAGCAGGCGCCAGCCATCACGCCGGCCAGAGGCTGTGCGCCGCCCATACCACCCAGTCCACCGGTCAGGATCCAGCGCCCTTTCAGATCACCACCATAATGTTGACGTCCCGCTTCCATGAATGTCTCATAGGTGCCCTGAACAATGCCCTGTGACCCGATATAGATCCACGACCCGGCCGTCATCTGGCCATACATGGCCAGGCCCTTCTTATCCAGCTTGTTGAAATGATCCCAGTTCGCCCAATGCGGCACGAGATTCGAGTTGGCAATCAGCACCCGTGGTGCATCCTTGTGGGTCGTGACGATTGCCACCGGTTTGCCGGACTGAACAACCAGCGTCTCATCCTCTTCCAGATCCTTCAGACTGTCGACAATCAGGTCAAAGTCCTTCCAGGTCCGGGCAGCGCGACCAATCCCGCCATAGACGACCAGCTCATGCGGGTTCTCGGCCACGTCCGGATGCAGGTTGTTCATCAGCATGCGCAGCGGCGCCTCGGTCAACCAGCTCTTCGCGTTCAGTTCAGGACCGGTCGGCGGAAAGACATCACGGGTGTTTTTGCGAGGATCACTCATTGGTCGCTTCCTTCAGAAGAAATGGAGCCCGAAAGGGCGAGATTATTGAGGTCTTCAAGCATCTGTTTCAGATGCTGCCGAACAGTCATAGCGCGGGCATTATCCCAGCCCCATGGCGGGGCCTCATGCATATAGGCGCGCTGCGCAAGTTCCATCTGAACGGCATGAATGCCAGTATCTGGCCGACCATAATGTCGTGTGGTCCAGCCGCCCTTGAAACGTCCGTTCAGAACCGCCCCCATGCCGGAGGCCCGGGCCACAGCATCAACTGCCGCCTCAATCTCGGGCGCACATGTCTCACCTGAATTGGTACCGGTATTGAAGACCGGCAATTCACCTTCGAAGAGAAACGGGATATGGGAGCGAATCGAATGGCAATCGAACAGGATTGCTACCCCGTGCCTGGCCCGGACGCGTTCCAGTTCGGCCTGCAGGGCATCGTGATAGGGCGCGTGATAGGTGAGGTGTCGTGTTTCCACCTCATCATCAGAAGGCTCCTGCCCGTCAGCCCAGATCGCCTGCCCGTCAAAATCAGTCAGTGGCACCAGTGTCGTTGTATTCTGGCCGGGGTAAAGCGACACGCCTTCAGGATCACGGTTGGCATCAATCACATAGCGATGCACATTGGATTTCACTACTGTGGCACCTGGCAGCAGGTCCTCATAAAGACGGGTTATATGCCAGTCCGTATCGGCCAGTCCGCTCCCGTTCTGATTAAGCCGCCCGGCGATGGCCTCAGGCACATACGTGCCGCCATGTGGCTGTCCCAGGACGATTGGCCCGTCACCGGATATGACATCAAAGACCTGCATCACATCAGCTCCGGCAGGTCCATGTTCAGAGCATCCAGCAAGGTTCCGGACGCAACGAGCTCCTTGGCTGTTTTCAGGTCCGGGGCCATATAACGGTCCTCCTGCAGGCTTGAGACATCCTCGCGCAGGCGTGCAATGGTTCTTTGCAGCAATGGGCTGGTCTGCAACGGTGCCCGGAATTCCACACCACGGGCTGCACACAAAAGCTCCACACCAAGAATGTGGTTCAGATTCTCAATCATGCGGCTCAGACGGCGCGCACCATGAGCAGCCATCGAAACATGATCTTCCTGGTTAGCGGAGGTCGGCGTGCTGTCGGTGACACAGGGATTAGCCAGATGCTTGTTCTCGCTCATCAGTGCTGCCGTGGTGACTTCCGCGATCATCAGGCCTGAATTGAGGCCTGGCTCAGGTGTCAGGAAGGGCGGCAGATCAAAACTCAGCGCCGGGTCTACCATCAGAGCAATGCGACGCTGGCTGATGGCGCCGATTTCAGACAGCGCCAGGGCCATCATATCGGCTGCAAAACCAACAGGCTCCGCATGGAAGTTACCACCGGACACGATCATACCCGTTTCAGTCAGAACGAGCGGGTTGTCGGTGGCAGCATTCGCTTCGACCAGGAGTGTCTGCGCCGCCTGTCGCAAGACATCCATGGCCGCGCCGGTAACCTGTGGCTGGCAGCGGATACAATAGGGATCCTGCACCCGGGTATCATTGTCCCGATGGCTCTCACGGATTTCGGAACCCGACAGGATTGAACGCATTGCATTGGCCGCATCAATCTGGCCATGATGTCCGCGCAACAGATGAATTTCCGGCTGCAGCGGGGCCGTTGACCCCATAATGGCATCCGTGGACATCGCAGAGGTCACTAACGCATTGCGGGCCGCGCGCCACCCGTCAAACAGGCCAGCAAGAGCATAGGCCGTCGAAAACTGCGTACCATTGATAAAGGCAAGGCCTTCTTTGGGTCCCAGCTCTATGGGAGCCAACCCGGCCTTGAGCAAGGCCTCGCTTCCAGGCAGGATTTTCCCGTCGTATTCCGCTTCCCCTTCGCCAATGACAACAGCAGTCATATGTGACAGCGGTGCCAGATCACCGGATGCACCGACAGACCCCTGAGCGGGCACAACAGGCGTCACACCGCGTTCCAGCATATCTTGCAGAAGCTCAATGAGTGCCCATCGCACACCCGAAGCCCCCCGACCGAAACTCAGAAGCTTCAGGGACATCATCAGCCGGACCAGCTGACGCGGCATGGCTTCGCCGACACCACAGCAATGGCTCAAAATCAGATTCCGTTGCAGGGTTGCTGTATCTTCAGCCTCGATCTTGAGGCTTGCCAGCTTCCCAAAACCGGTATTTACGCCATAGACGGGCGCATCTCCGGCGGCTGCGGCGGCGATACGGCTCGCTGCTTCCTCAACAGCCGAACGGCAGCACGGATCCAGACTGATGGGCGCTTCATCCCGATAGACGGTTTCAAGCTGTGACAGAGTAACCTGCCCGGGCTTCAGAGTGAGAACAGTCACACTTGACCTCCGAAGATACGATGATGCAGCGGGTTAAACCCGATACGATAGGAAAGTTCAGCAGGGTGTTCCACATCCCAGATGGCGAGATCAGCTCTCTGGCCTGGCGCAATCACACCCCGGTCATTCAGAGCCAGGGCCAGCGCGGCGTTACGCGTCACACCCGCGAGAGCCTCTTCCGGCGTCATCCGGAACAGGGTACAGGCCATATTCATCGTCAAAAGCAGGGATGTCAGCGGTGATGAGCCAGGATTACAGTCTGTTGCCAGCGCCATCGGGACCTTATATCGACGCAACAGATCGATTGGCGGCTGTTGTGTTTCACGCAAGGTATAGAACGCACCTGGCAGGATCACAGCCGCGGTTCCAGCCCGCGCCATGGCAGTCACGCCATCTTCATCAAGATATTCGATATGATCTGCAGACATTGCCCCGTAGGATGCTGCCATTCTGGCACCGCCCAGATTGGAAAGCTGTTCTGCATGCAGCTTCACAGGCAGACCAAGAGCCGTCGCTACATCAAAGACGCGGGCAATCTGTCGAGGCTGAAAGGCAATTCCCTCACAGAACCCGTCAACGGCATCAACCAGACCTTCTGCATGGGCTGCTTCGAGTGCCGGAATAACCACCTCGTCAATATAGGCGTCATCTTGATCCTTATAGTCCGGCGGGGTTGCATGAGCGCCAAGATACGTCGTGCGCACCGTGATCGGGCGGCATTTGCCAATCTCTCGGGCTGCCCGCAGCATGTTCAGTTCAGTTTCGTGGTTCAGCCCGTAACCTGACTTGATCTCAATGGTGGTCAACCCTTCCGCAATCAACGCATCAACGCGCGGCAAGGCTCCTTCGATTAACTGTTCAAGGCTGGCGGCCCGTGTCGCACGGACCGTTGAATTGATGCCCCCTCCGGCGCGAGCGATTTCCTCATATCCGGCCCCGTTCAGGCGCATTTCAAATTCCTGCGCGCGGTCACCACCAAAGATAACGTGCGTGTGGCAGTCAATCAGCCCCGGCGTCACAAGACGCCCCTCCAGATCAACAGCATCAAGAGACAAATACTCGTCCGGGGCGTCTGCAGCGGCTCCAACCCAGTCAATCTGGTCATCAGCCAGCACAAGGATACCATCATTGATCATTCCATAAGGCGTCTGATCATTGGCCTGTGTGGCGATCCTAGCGTTACGAAGAACGGTTTTCCCTGTCATGAGGATCTGTTCCAACATTGCATTTACAAGGCAATTGATATACTCAATATATTTTATTGTATACACAAAATGAAGATGAAAATGAAGATTCACGCTCGTCACGTTCTTTCCGGGCAGAACTGGTTGAAGGACTGCCGCATCACGTTGGTTGAAGGTCGGATAGCCAACATTGAGGAAGGCATGCCCGTCGCCGCTGCTGATTACTCCGTTGATGTCCTGCTTCCGTCCCTTGGAAACCTGCACAGTCATACGTTCCAGAGAGCAATGGCTGGCATGACGGAATTCCGGGCCGCCGGTAAAGAGAGCTTCTGGACCTGGCGTGAACTGATGTATCGGTTCCTCGATCACCTGACACCGGAGCAGTTTGAAGCAATTGCCGCGATGGTGTTCATGGAGATGCAGGAAGCCGGATATGCCTCGGTCGGTGAGTTTCATTATGTCCACCATCAACCTGGTGGCAGCCCCTATACCAGACTGTCCGAGCTAAGCGAACGTATCTTCGCCGCGGCCAGCCAGACCGGCATTGGCCTGACACACCTGCCTGTTCTCTACACGTATGGCGGGGTGAATCAGGAGCCTCTGGCGGGTGGTCAGCTGCGTTTTGCCAATGATGTGGACCGCTTCCTGTCCCTGACTGAAGCCTGCAGAGACAATCTCTCCAGCCTGCCTGCAGATGCACAGGTCGGAATCGCCCCTCATTCGTTGCGCGCCACATCACCTGCCGATCTGACACATGTGCTGAAAGAAACACCTCAGGGACCGATCCATATTCACATCTCGGAGCAACTCAGGGAAGTGGCAGATGTGGAAGCCAGACTGGGTCAGCGTCCGGTTGCCTGGCTGCTGGACAATGTGGACGTCGACACCCGCTGGTGCCTGATTCACGCAACCCATATGACTGAGGCTGAAACCATCTCAATGGCTAAAAGCGGTGCGGTTGCCGGCCTTTGCCCGATAACCGAAGCCAATCTCGGCGATGGTCCATTCAGCGGCCCCACTTATCTGGAGGGCGGTGGCCGATTCGGGCTGGGATCGGATTCAAACATCCGGATTTCACTGACCGAAGAATTGCGCACCCTGGAATATTCCCAACGTCTGCGTGACCTGAATCGCAATGTGCTTGTTGTGGGAGAAGGGTCTGTCGGAAAAGCTCTCTACACCGGCGCAGCGCTCGGCGGCGCTCAGGCGCTTGGTCGTGACGCGGGTATAGTCGAGATTGGCAAACTCGCGGACTTGGTTGCGATCGATCGAAGCCATCCTGCACTGTGCACTCTTCAGGATGACCAGCTTCTGGATGGCCTCTGTTTTGTCGCCCCCGACACCATTGTCACGGATACCTGGTCTGCAGGCCGTCATGTTGTTCAAGACGGCCGTCACCGCGAACGAGACTCAATCATAGCCCGCTACAGGGCAGCCCTTTCCGATTTGCTGGAGGCAGTATAGATGTCAAAAATGTGCAAGAGAGATAAAAGCCTGAAGCCGATCTGTCCCATTGATCTCAAGGTCGTCCGCTGAAAGCCGCCAGTAAATACACCGCACGTCACGGTCACCTCATTATGACTGTATATCTTTCCATCAAGACTGATCTATCGTCCGGACAGAACCATGCCAAGAGCTGCTGACAACCTGAGCTATCGCGACATCAAGCAGGTCGTCCTGGACCGAATACGAACCGGGATATGGCATCCGGACTCCCTGCTTCCGAGCGAGATGGATCTGGCAGCAGAGTTCTCCAGCACACGGACAACTGTAAACAGAGCTTTGAGAGAGCTTGCTGAAGAAGGATATCTCGAAAGGAAACGCAAGGCGGGCACCCGGGTCCTGAAAGCGCCGATCCGAAAGGCACAGTTTTCAATACCGCTGATCCGTGACGAGATCACATCGACAGGGGCAAGCTATCGCTATTCTTTGGTCGACCGAAACGTACAACCGGCTCCACCATGGCTTGCAGCACGGCTCGGCCTCGAGAAAGACCAGAAAACCCTCTACATTCAATGCATGCACTATGCCGATGGTACCCCGTTTCAACTCGAGACAAGGTGGATCATGAGTAAAGCAGTCCCGGAAATCCTGGATGAACCCTTTGACCAATCGGGGCCGAACGACTGGCTGGTCAACAGAGTACCATTTACAAATCTGGAACTGAGTTTCATGGCATCTAAAGCAGATAACACAATTGCAGAATTTCTCGACGCATCTCAGGGTGATTCAATATTCACAGCAGAGCGCATCACTTGGCTCCAGGACACACCCGTTACTTATGCAAAGCTGTTTTTCGCCCCAGGTTATCGAATGACCACACGCCTTTGAGGGATAGAGGGAGTCTGCCGGAAAACAAGGGCACAGGACGGTCGATGCCCTCACCTCCCCTCGTTTGACCACTTTGGCAGAGCTCCATATCAGCCTCAAGAGCCTACCACCTGCACCTATCTGAGTTTGAAGTCTATCGGCAATGTCAGTGTCACCTGAGCTTGCTTCATACTGTCGGGAAATACCGGGAACTTTCGCGCACGTTTGACCATCGCCATAACGGCCTGGTCCAGGAGTGGCTGACCTGATGATCGTGTCAGGCGTGCTGATGAGACGGTACCGTTTCGAGCAATAACAAGTTTCAGGACGGCTGTACCGCTGATCCTTTTTCGCTTTGCTGCACGCGGGTAACGCTTGGCCCTTCGCAGTTTTGCAACCACCTTTCCGAGATAATTCGACCGGGCGGCTTTACCGGCAGCTTCGGATTGCCTGCCACCAGCACCGCCACGTGTTCTCGCGATACTGGTTTTCTTCTGCTTTCTGCTGGTTTTGCTTTTGGCGGTTTTCTTCTTTGGCTTCTTCTGTTTGGTTTCTGCCACCTGAGTCTTCTTTACCGGAGGGGTTACCCTGGGCCGCGCCGTCGGCGTTGGCACAATCTCAGCTTCGGTTTCTGTCACTTCTGACAAGGGTTCCTGCGGAGAAAGGGAAGCAGCCGGAACTGGCTCAGATGCCTTTACCTCGGCTGGTGTGACTGTTTCAACAATCTCCTGTGGCCTCACCGCTTCTGCTGACCGGTCTGTGGCCTTGCTCTCCTGGATTCGGGTGGCTTCCGTCGGTTTGGCACTATCCGCCTGCTCGGTTTCTCCTGCCGCAGCAACCTGCTCGACAGGTCTGGATGGCTGCGCTTCCGATCTGATCGGGATGATCTGCTGAGCAATCGGCACCGTCACGGCTTTCGTCGTGGCGATGGCGCGGGCTACCTGTACCGGCCTGGTCTCGTTCACGGTTTGCCAAGCCTCAACTGGAGGAAGCGTTGTCCTCGGTTCTCTTGCCGTCACTTCATTGACTGGCGGCTCTTCTGCCTGCACGGTCTCTTCCGGGATCGCTTCGGAAGCTTGTGCATTGAAGGACGACTCACCCACCTCGAAAGTCACGGCTCCAACTGCACGTTCCTCCTCAATGCCTGAATGTTCATACAGAACGGCACCGGCAAGCACAGTATGTGCAGCCAACGAGAAGGCAAAAACTGTGGACCAGCGCGGTTTCATGATGCCGCTCTGCTACCACGAATGGTGATAATCCTGACCTGCTCAACTCCGGCCTCTTTCAGGGCTTTAACCTGCTCGACAAGCAAAGGCACCGGAAGCTCCCGGTCCGGAATAATCTTGACGTCTTTCTGCCCTTCGGCCTGCAAGATGGTGATTACAGCTTCCGAGGTGCTTTCAGCACCGCGCCAGAACAGGCTTCCATCCGCTCTGATGGCAATGGTCAGGGGGTCGCTGGGCGTCATCGGCAATTCTGCCGTATCTGCAGGAGCCAGTGCCTTGTCGATCGGGGTTGCCAGCGTACCGGCGACCAGAAAGAAGATCAGCATCAGAAACACGATATTGATGAGCGAAATCGTGCTCTCAGCAGCTTGTTTCTTTTGTTTACGAGGCAGTTTCATCCGCATACACCAAAGACGTTAGCGTGTGCCTGACGGCGCGATGGATACTGACTTGAGCTTTGACTGTCCCGCAGTTTCCAGAACATTTACGAGCAGTTGGGTGGTCACATCATCGGCCGCACTGATCAAAGCTGTTTCAGCTTTCTTTGCCTCAAGCTCATTGAGTTTGACAATCAGACCGGACAGCTCGGTCGCTTTTCCATTGACCCTGATGGAACGATCAGATGTCAGCCGGATGAGTATTGATGGCTTTGTTATCGAGGCGCTGACGCCTTGGTTCGCAATCCGAAGGTCCAGTTCCGAAAATCGTAAGAATGTCGATGACAGCATGAAGAAGAGCAGCAGCAGGAAAATGACATCAATGAGTGAGGTCAGGCTCAGTGCACTCCTCTTGTGTTGAACGCTAATGCGCATAGGCAGGTCCCGTCGGCTCGACCGGAATTGCCGTATTCATGTTTCCCTCGATGGCGGCTGTTGCATCGGCGGTCTGGATACGCGTGACGAGGCTTTCCATTGCTGCGATTTCACGATCAATGCGGGCATCGAACCAGCCAAGAATTGCCATTGCAGGAATGGCAACAGCCAACCCAACGGCCGTTGTAAGCAAGGCAACCCATATGCCACCTGCCAGTTGGGAGGGGTCAACGGATGCTCCGGCCTGCTGAAGGCTCTGAAAGGCTTCAATCATTCCGAGAACGGTTCCGAAGAGGCCGATCAGCGGGGCTGTCTGGGCAATCATTTCAAGCGCACGGAGATAACCTCGCATGTCTGAAACGAGTTCTCCGCAGATGCGCTCCACATCATCGGAGACAGCCTTGTTGTTTGGCCCATGACGGGAGACTCCCTGCATCGCGTGTCTGACAGAGATAGCTGTGGGATTGATCGCCTGCCCCAGGATTGCACCTGCACCCTTGCGATCGCCGATGAACCAGCGCTGCACTGCTATATGGACATCTCTATGCCGACCGAGCTTCAGAAGGTGGAACTGCCAGATCTTGTAGAGAACCAGAGCTACAGTAACCACTGACAGCGCAATCAGAAGAAGGACGATCGGTCCACCCAGGAACAGAAAGTCGATCAGTTTTTCGAGCATGGGCAAGAGGGCAGTCACGGCAACGCCTCCTCATTTTAAAGACCGAGTTTAATGTCTGCTGAACTGGTGAGTGACAGACGAGCGGCGCAAAGGCGGGGGTTGAGGCCTTCACCTTCGCAGCGGATCACATCGTTGATCAGAATTTCGGAGAGGTCCGCACAGCGCGTCTCCTGAAAGTCGAACTGCCTGATCCGCCGTTTGTCCTTCGTCAGGGACCCGCCATCCAGAACCAGAAAATCCCGTGCAAGACCGGCCTTGTCGAGAAGGACAATCTCTGCTGCGAGGTTCTTGATTTCGACATTGAGTTCATTCTTGAACTGAAGCGTTATCCGGCACACCAACTCCTGTTGTGTTGAAGACAGGAGGGTCAGAGACAGGCGCTCTTTCGTTACCTCTTGTTCAGCTGCCGCGGCACCGGATAAGAAAAACGCCAAAAAACCGAGGGCGATATACCATCGGCTACTCGAAAGTCCGGCTCTGGTCATGTCTTTTCCCCTTAACGGTTTGGGGAGCAGGCTGGATGCCATGCTCCCCGGTTTGCCGTCAGCCTCCTATCAGCTTCGAGACAGAAATCTTGAATGTCCGACCTCGGGAGGGGTCCCCCGCAAGGTGACGCTGATACTGACGGTCAAAGAGGTTTTCGACGGCCAGACGCACATCAAGGCCTTTGAACTGACCTTCATCCGGCTGCCAATCGAGATAAATGTTGTGAACGCCGTAGCCCGGCGTTGGTGCAGTTGAACCGCTTACTTCGTTCTGATCTGCGGCAAACCGGCCTTTCCAGCTTATCGTGGTATCCGCTTCAGGAATGCGCATCCCAAGGGTTACCGTAAGCGTGTCCGCAGGGATCGAATTCAGGGCAAGGCCGGTTGTTTTGTTTTCACCGCGGATCAGCGAGTAACCCAGTTTGGCGAAATACAATTCAGAATCATAACCGGCTTCGGCCTCCACACCATATATTTCAGCCTCGGCCACGTTTTCGAAGTTCGAGAGCGTCGTCGGGCCGGTAATTGGAGTGGCCTGTCCGTTTGCACGCTGGATGAGGTCTTCGATCTGGTTGAAAAAGCCGGTTACCTTGACATCAAAAGCATCCCCTTCTTCAAGGAGGTCACGAAGAGACATTGTGCCACCGATCTCGAAATTATTTGACTTCTCAATGTCGAGATCCGGACTGATGTTGCCAGGATAGAAGGTTCCGCCAACACGCGTTTCCGTATCAAACACTTCGTCCAGGACCGGCATACGTTCAGTATGGGCGATGGAGCCGAAAACCGAGAACGTATCGTTCAGTTCATAGAGGGCCGCAATTTTTGGAGAGAAACCTGTATAGCTCTGATCTGTTCCCCCGGGAACACCACTGCCTGGTTCGATTGTCTGGTAGTCAAACCGGACACCCGGTATAAGCGTCAGACCATTCCAGTTGATCTCTGACTGGGCAAAAATACCGGCCTGCTGCATCTCACCTTCAGGATGGAAGGACAGTGTGCCGGTTGAACCGGATGTAACCGTTTCAGCTGTACGCTCCTGATGCAATCCCGACACACCAAAAGTCAGGAAATGGCTGACGCCACCGCCCATGGACAGATCAAAGGTATTGCGGATGTTCCCCTGAATACTGCGGTATCCATAATCCGCGTCATCACCAAAGAATGCGCCCAGCTGAGTATCACTCTGCTCAACAGTCGTATCGGAATAGGCCACCAGGGCCTCCAGATCGAGCCAGGCATTGCCTCTGCCTTCATGTTCGTAACGCAACAGCGCTGTCTGGTCAGTTACATCGCGGTCGACGGTTCCGAAGAAGGTGCTGGTTGTTGTCTGAGAATAATCCTGATCATCCGCACTTGAGAACCAGTGCTGGTATGACGCCATTATGCTCTGTTCTTGATTGTCGCCAAAATAGTACTTGATCTTGGCAAGGCCAGAAAGCGAGTCGAATTCCGAGCCGCTGACACCATTCCCATCACCATCCTGATAGTTATTGGCACCGCGATAATTCAATGAAGCCAGGACTTCAAAGTCTTCTACTCGAACGGCTCCAATAACGGAGGATTGTATGCCATCACCGTTTGAGCTGTAGCTCAATTTGGGGCGCACTGCCCAGGTCTGGCCCTCTTGCAGAAAATCGGATGCATCCTTTGTGGTCAGGGAAATGATACCACCCAGTGCACCAGAGCCGTAGAGCGTAGATGCTGCTGGTCCGCGAAGGATTTCAATATTCTTGTAGAGTTCCGGCTCGGTAAAGAGCGACCCCACACGGTATTGCTCATGAAACTTGATCGCTCCATCAATCAGCGTGATCAGGCGATATTCATCAGCAGATTGGCCGGACCCGATACCACGAATGTTGAAGCTTTCGCCAAAGACCCGATCACTGCCGACAGTAGAGACACCGGGAACATCTTCAAGGACTTCACCAATTGTGGTGGCCTGTTGACGGTCGATCTCATCCTGCGTAATGACCGTCACCGCCTGCGGCGTATCAATCGCGATCTTTTCCTCACCGGCGGATACAACAATCCGACCCAGGAAACTGTCATAATCTTCTTCTGCGAATGCTGGCGATGATACCAGAGCGGTTGTCATCATCAGGACCAGCTGTAGCTGCTTGTGCATTTCTGCCCCCACCACGTCTCTCTTGTTATTGGAAGGTGGTTGGCTGGCAGTTAGGGCTGGCTGACCGGAATTCTGACCTGTGCAAGGCAACCGGAAAACGGGCGTCAATGGAGTGACTTCAGAACAGGACTTGTTCTAACTAATAAACTCGACTATGAGTGTCAACAAAATATTTATGACTTTAATAGTCATAAAATATTGGAATTATTCCAAACTGGGAATGACTATAATGACCGTAGAGGCATCCGATCGGCCTGTGCTGCCCGAAAAGGGTGATGTCACACAGCCGCACTACACATCTGATGAGATCTTTCATGGCAGAAAGATCGTTCTGATTTCACACGGCGATACGACCTATCGCCTGCAGATAACAAGTCAGCAGAAACTCATTCTGACAAAATAACAATCCAGTCTCAGACGCCAGCCAGCCCCAAGCCAGCCAGCCTTGAGCCCCATTTGCTCATCGAGAGCAGAGTTTTGGAGAGCTATCATGGACCAGCTGGTTCTCGACCGTATCGACAGAGTCATCTCTGAAAACCCCAAATTACGCCCACGGGACCTCGCCCAGAAGGCAGACGTTTCCGAGGCGCATCTTCTTGCGCGCCGCTGCGGCAAAGATGTCATTCGTCTGACGCCTGATCATGCAGCTCTGTTGAGCGGCTTTGAGGCGCTGGGTGAGATCATGGCACTTACACGGAACGAGAGTGTCGTGCACGAGAAGATTGGCCACTATGGCAATATTCGTCAGGCAGGGCGCACGGCCCTGGTGCTGAACGGGGCGATCGATCTTCGTATATTCCTCTTTAACTGGATCCACGTTTTTGCTGTGGAGGATGTGTTAAAAGACTCCATTCGTCACAGCATCCAGATTTTTGATGCGTCCGGGGAAGCGGTTCACAAGATTTATCTGCGCCCGTCTTCTTCTCAGGAAGCCTATCATTCTCTGATCCGGCAGTTGAAGTCGGACGACCAGTCCGTGTCATTGGAAACCGACGAAGTCAGGGATTTCGTTTCTGACACTGTTGATGATGCTGACGTTGACATTGATGCTCTGAGGCAGCGCTGGCAGGGCATGACCGATGTTCACCAGTTCTTCAGCCTCTTGAAATCCTTCAAGGTTTCTCGTCATCAGGCCCACAGTCTCATTGGTGAAGACTTTGCCTGGCGACTGGACAAGGATGCTGCAACCGCAGCTGTTGCCGTCGCATCCGACATGGAGATTCCGATCATGTGTTTTGTCGGAAATCGCGGCTGTGTCCAGATCCATTCGGGGCCTGTCTTCAAGCTCAAGCGTGTCGGACCCTGGTTCAACATTCTTGATCCGGAATTCAATCTCCATCTTCGCGAAGACCATATTCACGAAGTCTGGGCCATCCGGAAGCCCAATAAATACGGACATGTAACCTCAATCGAACTGTTCGATGAAGACAGGAATCTCATCACCCAGTTCTTCGGCGTACGCGATGAGGATGCTGACGAAAACCCGGACTGGCGGTCTCTCATCGATAATCTGCCGAAACATTTTTAAGGAGAACGGATCATGAGGTATGGATTACCATCTCTGATGCTGTCGACCGGATTTGCTGTCGCTTTGTCAGCGGTCGCTGTTTTCGCAGACAATACAGACCCTTCAGCAGTGACCGAGACTGATCGACGGCGTATTGTCTCAATCGGCGGCGCTGTCACAGAAACGATTTACGCGCTCGGCAAGGGCGATCTCGTTATTGCAACTGACACGACGAGCAGTGTTCCAGCGTCTGTTCAGTCCAAGCCGAATGTCGGTTACATGCGGGCCTTGTCCGCAGAAGGCGTGCTCTCCACCAACCCCACCATGATCATTGCGACCGAGGGTTCCGGGCCAAGGGAAACGATGGAGCTGCTTCAATCTGCATCGCTTCCACTTGTTATCATACCCGAAGATTTCACACCGGAGGGTCTAGGGCGACGGATTAAGGCTATCGGTGCAGCCATTGGAGAGAAAGACAAGGCGGCAGATATGTCCCGGGCCGTGCAGGACAGGCTGTCAGACCTGTCTGCAGAGACATCCGCAATCCCCGATGCTGATCGCAAGAAAATCCTGTTCGTTCTCAGCGCCCAAGACGGTCGCATTCTCGCGGCTGGAACGGATACAGAGGCCCATGCGATGATCGAATTTGCTGGCGGCATCAATGTGTTGCCGTCCATCTCCGGGTACAAGCCGGTCTCTCCGGAAGCAATTTCTGACGCAGCACCGGATGTTATCCTCGTCATGACGCGCAGCAATCATCCATATGACATTGATGCACTGCTCAAGTCTCCGTCCCTGAAGAGGACACCAGCCGGGCAGAATAAGCACGTTGTCGCCATGAACGGCTTATACCTCCTGGGCTTTGGGCCACGTACGGCAGATGCAGCGCGGGATCTGGCTCATCAGCTTCATCCGGATCACATCGCAAAACCCAAGCCTGTTCTGACGGATTGATCATGTCTCTTGTCACGTCTTCTTCCGGTGTGCTCCATCCAAGCCGCCTGTCTTTCACGCCGGGAGATCGAAGCGGCCTTGGCCTCACGACAATTGTCGGGCTATCGGTTCTGCTGGTGCTGTGCATGCTGGTTGCGACAACCATCGGGGCAAGCAATCTGTCTGTCGCAGATGTCGTCACCCTGATCTGGTCTTCAGCAACAGGCCAGCTGAATACAGCAAGTGTCAGTGGATCTGTCATCCTCTTCGAGATCCGGTTTCCCCGTGTATTGACAGGAGCCCTGGTCGGGGCTGCACTGGCGACATCAGGTGCCGTTATGCAAGGCCTGTTTCGTAACCCGTTGGCTGATCCCGGTCTGATTGGCGTATCAGCCGGAGCCGCGCTTTTTGCCGGGGTCATAATTGTTCTTGGTGCCACTGTCCTGAGCGGGCTCCAAGCGGCTCTGGGATATTTCCTGCTGCCGATTGGAGCATTTATCGGCGCACTTTGTGTAACCGCGCTACTCTACCGCATATCAACACATGGCGGTGTGACGTCAATCGCAACTCTGTTGCTGGCGGGTCTGGCTGTGAACGCGCTTGCCGGTGCATTGCTGGGCATTCTCATCTTCATCAGCGATGATCAGCAATTGCGTGATCTGAACTTCTGGCAACTCGGCAGCCTCGCCGGGGCAACCTGGGAGAAAACTCAGATTATCGCTCCTCTCATCATGACAACACTGCTGGCATTATTTTGCCTGGGGCGTGGCCTGAATGCGCTGGTTCTGGGTGAAAGTCAGGCCCGTTATATTGGCGTTTCGACACAAAGCCTGAAACGCCTTGGCATCGTGCTGGTAGCACTGGCGACAGGTTCTGCCGTTGCTGTTGCTGGCGCAATCGGCTTCGTCGGCATCATCGCACCGCATTTACTGAGGCTCATCATTGGCCCGGACAACCGGTATCTGCTGCCTGCATCAGCACTTTTGGGCGGGACCTTTGTCGTCATGGCGGATGCTGTCTGTCGTGTGATTGTTGCTCCGGCCGAGCTTCCGATCGGTATTGTTATGGCCCTTGCAGGCGCTCCATTCTTCCTTTGGATTCTCCTCAAACGACGCGGGATGCTGGACTGATGCAATCAGGTTTTTCAGTAGAGAATATTTCGTTCTCAGCAAGCGGAAGGCCCCTTCTGACCGATGTGTCGCTGGACTGTCGACCGGGGCAGTTTACCGTCATCGTCGGACCAAACGGCGCTGGCAAAACGACGCTGATGCGTCTGTTGGCGGGAGATCAGCAACCGACTGCTGGTGCGGTTCTGTATAACGGGCAGCTTCTCCAGCGCTTCCGACCGATGGACCTCGCAAAGATCCGGGCGGTGATGGCGCAATCCGTTCAGATCAATTTCCCGTACACCGTTTTCGAAGTGGTAAAGCTGGGAACAATGGCTCGTTCCGACCTAAAGCCTGCAGAGCTTGGAGATCTTGTTCTCCAGCGATTAGGGGACGTCGATCTCAATGGCTACGCAGACCGCCTGTATCAGTCTCTGTCAGGTGGTGAGCAACAGCGCGTCCAGCTTGCCAGAGCTCTGTGTCAGATTGACGGGCCGTCTCCGGGTGGCCAGTCGCGCTATTTATTTCTGGACGAGCCGATTTCCAGTCTGGATGTCAGACACCAGCTTGATGTCATGAATATCGCCCGCAGGTTTGTCGATGCCGGCGGCAGCTGTATCGCTATTCTACATGATCTTAACATCGCGAGCATGTATGCCGATGAGCTTGCCGTGCTGAACAACGGAACCATCTATGCATACGGGAAACCAAAAGACCTGCTTTGTGAGAAAACACTTGAAGAGGTTTATGGACTGAGGATTAGGTCTCAAAATACCTTAAATACAGACACTCTGGTGTTCGCGCCTCAGATGATCATACCAGCCTGCGATATGTCCGGTCCCGATTGTGCTTCACCAACTGAAACAACTTCCGACAGATCTGATTGTCCGCCGGATGCTTGGTCTTGAGAAACGTGAAGTCTCCCATATAGTTACGGATTTTGAGCCACTTTAGCTGTTTATTACAGTGTTTTGATTTTGATAAAACGATTACGGGGACGCGCACCACACTTAACCCGCTTTTTGGTGAGCCTCACTCATTGATCGTATAGTTCAATAATATCATTTTGAAGTTTTTATAGAGCTGAATTCATGTCCATAGAGGTGTTGATCAATCTAAATGTGTCAATGATTGATCCGACACCTCAGCCCAACATTTAAAGTGAAAACCGCGTTAACGACTTTGAAAAGTGACCAGACAATGAGCATGCAGGCGACACCGTTCGACATCCATCCCAACCAGATTCAGTAATAGAAAGATCGTCGTCATATCATTGAAACTTCGGCAATCTTTCTCGTGTCACCTTCAATTCCAGCCACTTCAACTTCATAATTCGGGCCATAACGCCCAGCATCTTTATCCATGAAAGCGATAATAAGCATATCTCGAAAACCCCGCTTTGAAGGGTCTTGAAGCTCAAATTCACTTGCATAGTGATATCCAATCCTATCGTCTACTATAATACCCTCTGCAGTCTGCAACGTCCGAGAATGTACCAGGTTCTTGTTATCGTCATAGATCCGAGATTCACCACCCATTACATTGACTCGATTGATGCAGCCCATAAGCACAAAATCGACTCCGTCCCGATGTATTCCTTCCGGGGAGGATCTTCCAAATTGCTCTGGCTTGCCTTCTATGCGGATTTGATGGCAATTCACCTGTAGTGAATCCGATTGCGATAAGCCCAGTGTACTGAAACCACTCAAGATAAAAGGCCGCAGGTCTGTTTTCACCGGTGGGAAGTATCTAAGTTGGTTACCGACAAGAGGGTTATTCAAGAGCTTCTGCGAAAAAGGCCGCACAGGCAGAGATTCGAACTCCGGCTTGCCATCCTCAAATGTCAAATAATATTGTGAGAAGCGACGAGTTCTGGTTCCGTCTGGATGATAGTCATCAAAATGAAGTTCATCATAACTAGCTTGAAGCTCAGGTGTCACCAGCATTTCAATGTTCCAGTCAAAGAACTGTTTATTGTCGATAGACGCAAGCATTGTTGTTCATCCTTTCCAATAATTGCTGCTCGCAAAAATTGAGGGCAGCTTGGCTAAAAAAATAGCGCTTCTAAAACAAGAAAGGCTCCCAGCACGAAGAGAACCAAGGCAGAAAAATAATTCAAAAGAATAGTTCCTTCAGCACGTGTGAATGCAGCCGCCTGACTACAAAAGACAGCGAAGGTACACTTAGTCACGAGGCCCATGCAGGCGTAGATCAGAGCAAGTAAAATGAATTGGGTGCGATACGAAGATCCTATATCTTCCGAATTCAAGAACGTCGGAATATACGCTGCATAGAATAGAATATCTTTAGGGTTAAGCAATGTAGTGATCACACCATTCACAAAAATACGGCTGTTGGACTTCAATTCTATGTCGACTGCTTCAGCATCCGGAAGCCTACGCCGCGGCCACATTTTGTAGGCAATCCAGCCAATGTAGAGACCACCGCAGAACTGAACAACGGTAAGGAAACCTGGGAATTGCTCAATGAGACCTGAAAAGCCAAATGCGGCCACAGCGATAAGCCCATAGGAGCCGAAATTAGTACCTAATGCCGAGGCAACCCCAGCGGCCCGTCCAAGGCGCAAACTATGTGCAACAACGTAAACGACGCTTGGTCCGGGGGCTATCACAAGTAAAAATGATGTAAATAAGAAGAGTGTAAAGTCTAAACTCATATGCTAGCCCCACCTCAAGCAAAAAATAGGTTGATAGTATGCGGAATTGCAATGCTCAATATTCATGCCTAATTCATTAGCGATCTCGACCAATTCTTGTTCTCGTATGCAGCGCATCTTGGCAGTAGATTTTCTCTCACCACAGATATACCAAGTTGCCAGATAGGAATCGTCAGATACCCAGGTCCACTCTTGAAAATATCTCGATGTGCGATCAGCATTGAGTGGATAGCCATTCGGCTTAATTCTCAGGATTTCATCAAAATCACGCGTACTTACAAATAGACAGCTTTCTTGTTTGCGAGACAGCTGATCACGCATACTTGCTAGAGACAGCGCAAGCGATTCCCTGTCAGGTAAGTGGCTGATTGCATTTTCAATGCAAACAACGGCGTCAAACTCATTACCAACAAAATACTTTCCTAGTTCGTGCCATAAACAGCAAACGCTAGGAATGCTGGCGTATTGCGCAAGCTGTGCCAAACTCTTTGACGAGGCATCGCTGGCCGTGACATCGAATCCGAGCCTCTGCAAAGCAATTGCTTGTGAACCTATCCCGGCGGCACAGTCCAAGACTTTCACCGCTGAGGGACAATAACGGTCGAACAGGTCTCTCAAAATAACTTGATTGAATTCGAGCCACTTGACCCAATCCGTTTCAACCTTGTGATAATCGTCGGAAAGCTCATCATAAAAGCTCGATACATCAAATGCGGTTTTGACTATCATAGCTGAATTTCCATTAGCCACGGGATCGATTAGGCTGCGTCAGGTCCACCACAAAACGAGATCTGGGCGGCTGAAACCTATAAAACAGTGAAGTAGAAGCCTTGGCTCACCTGATGAGTTCGTTTGTTTCGTGACACCGTGAACATATCCGCCATCGATAAGGGCAATATCTCCAGTGCGCAGCCTGAAGTCATAGCTCTCATAGTCTTCTAGGGTTTCAACCTGATAAGGGTATCCAGACTTTTCGACCCCTAGAGCTTGGCGTTCTGCGATACCTGGTTTGAAATTCCAAAGACGTAAATCGCCGCCTTCAATTGGGGCATTGGCATAGAAATTTACAGCAATGACATTGTGATTTGATACCGTTTGAAAATCAAAACCAGAACCAGCCCATAGAACTTGAGCAAGATCATCGTGAGGTGCAAGTGAGTAGTCACCTTCCCCAGTCCAAGCCAGAGCTCGGCAGTAGTTTGAAGTGCCAAACACTGATCGCGACCGTTCGAGCTTGATATCATGCGTAGAAAGGACATGCCTCAACCAAAAGAAAAATGAACGAACGGGGTCCATCTGGTCGCCTAATAGAGCATCAATATCCGCCGCACTCGATGCGCATTCTTGATAGTATTCACTTGGTTCTTTGAGAAAGTGTGACGACCCAAGATAGGAACCCGCAACACCGTCTTTTCGTTCCTTACGACCCGGATTCACCATGTAGTTATTCGTGATCGTGTTTCCGACTTTCTCCGAAAATGCCCCGGAAATATGCAGCCCAGCTCTTTGGCCTCTTAGCAGCGCAAGTACTTCATGCTCATTGATAACGCCCTGGGACTGAGCGACAGACAGTGAAGGGCAAATTCCCTCTGATTTCTGTGAGCTACGCATAATTGTGTTCCTCTATACTTGAATTCAAAATGTTCAAACCAATTTCCATTTCCTCGTCAGAAATGTTGATAGGGGGAACCAGCTTCAAAACGTCCCGGTCTGCACCGGAGGTCTCGATTATCAAACCACCAGAAAAAGCCGAATTGTGAATCTTCTGAGCAATATCGCGATCTTTACACTTTAACCCGACCATCAAACCACGGCCCCGTTTGTCAGTAATAATTGACTTGTGAACTGAACAAACTTCATCGGCAAAGGCTTGCAGCTTTCTCCGATTGTTCCGTGCACTGGCCAAGAAGTCACTGTCCTTCCAAAGCTTGGCAGCCGCTGCGGATGATATAAATGCTAGGTTGCTACCGCGAAAAGTACCGCTATGTTCTCCCGGCTTCCAAAAATCGATATCCGGGCTTATTAAGACAATTGAAAATGGAAAACCGGCACCACTAAGCGATTTAGAGAGTGTAATTATATCAGGCTTGATATCTGCCTCTTCAAAGCTGAAGTAATCTCCGGTACGACCACAGCCAGCTTGAATGTCATCAACAATGAGTAAAATATTGTGGTCATCACAAATCTTTCGAATACCACGCAACCAATCCTTAGAAGCAGCAAACATACCTCCCTCAGCTTGAATAGTTTCGAGAATTATTGCTGCTGGCTTTTCAACACCACTTCCTTCGTTACTCAGGAGCGCATTAATGTATTCTAAACTATTAACACTTTCGTTTGGAAAAGAGTCATACGGCACCCGCACGACGTCATGACGCGCTACCCCGCCCAATTTGCTAGTAGAAGCAGATCCAGAAACTGATAGGGAGCCAAGACTCATACCATGAAATGCATTTGAGAATGCAAAGACACTGCTACGCCCGGTCACTTTCCGAGCAAGCGCTAAGGCCGCTTCATTTGCATTAGTTCCCGTTGGGCCTGGGAACTGAATCTTATAATCCATACCACGAGGTTCAAGAATGTATTCATTGAATGTTTGGAGGAAGCTACGCTTGGCAGTCGTATACATATCCAGCGACATTTGGATGTTACCATCTCGGAGATAATCAATGCTTGGTGCTAGAATTTTCGGATGGTTGTGGCCATAATTCATTGCACCAGAGCCAATCAGAAAATCAATATAGCGGGTTCCATTCTCGTCCCAGATTGACGCACCGTCGGCGCGTGAAAACACCGCCCCATAAACAGGGCCATACCTACAAACATTGGATTCTCTATTCTGAAACTCCCTAATATCCATCAGCTCTTCCTATCAAATTTTGGTATTATCTCTTCCAACTAAGTGCGGTCGGGTCCTTTGCAGCAAGCTTTGCCCCCAAGGTCGGGCAAAGGGGCTGAATTGCCTCACCAATTTTCAAAAGGCTGAAATTTACTATGCATTGAGAACTCTCAGTTCCTTTTGGACGAACAGCTCTCTCAGCAGCCCATTGCAAAGACCGTTCAAAGGTCTCAGCAACATGGCGCAGCTCAAACTGCTCCAATTGGTAGCCCTGCACCATATGAGTGCATACATTGTCAATTGCCCGTCGAGTCGCTGGTGAAGGCGAAGCTACACAATTGCGAACATCACGAGTTACCTCGGACAACAGCCCATACATAACTTCCAGAGGTGCTATGATTTGGGTTTGTACCCAATTCTCAAAATCGTTTTGAGAAAAACTGGTGATTTGGCAACTCGGGTTTGTTCTGGCCAAATAGAGTCGAACAAAATCTATGTCATACTTTGCCGATATATCCTTTGCCCAAATCAAATGATCTTTGCTGGTTGAAAATTTGCTTCCATCCAACTCGTAGAATTCATTGGTCACGAGAGCTGCAGGAAGTGGAAATTTCTCACCCATCGCAAAGGCTATGGATGGATGCACAATACCGTAGAAATAGGAGTTATCGAATCCAAGGAACTGAACCAATCGACTGCCCGATGGGCTGGTATTCAATCTGCCCACAACATCTTCAAAGCGTGTCGATCTCTGGCTACCCCGCTCCAGCGCGTAAATCTGCCCAGCATAAATCTCACCCCATGGATTGAGGACTTGACCCTCCGCACCGGGAAATGGTGCAGGAATACCCCAGGTAGACGGAAAAGTAAGTGGAAAGTCGGCAAGTGGTTTCGATAATAATTGCCTCATCAGCCTGTCTAAACTTGGCCGACTATGAACTTCATTATACAATAAGTTTGCGAGTTGAGAGCGGTACCTTTCCAATTCAAGGCAGTAAATTTCCATCTCAGCTTCGATGGGGGCCTTTCCAAGACTAGACTTAGATGATGGTGTTACTAAGCTACTAGGGAGGTTGGGATGCCCACATGTCTCACATATACCACCAGCTGTTACTGCAAGACAGGTGGGGCAACTACCGCTCACGTTAGCCTCAAATAGCGCTACATTTGTTTCCGGGCAAAGCAGTACGGGAATGCTCTTTCGGGCAACTGCGCCTGTCTCAAATAGCGCCGTGAAAAAGTCTTGAATGAAGACAATATAATCATCAGCCTGCCGGACGAGTGCTGGTCGCAAATTACAACTCGCCATAGTCTCAAGCATACTCCTAAAAGCGGAATCAATTAGGGATGCGGGTGTAATCCCGCGCTCCAGAGCTTTCGATTGGACGTAGCTTTGATTGTCATCCGTAACAAAATGATACGACGGCGTGCGACCGGCGAGCTCTTCTGATCGAAAAAATACATCTGCCGCCAAGTACGGCCCTGCAAGATGTCCTACGTGGAGATCACCATTAGGCGTTGGGGGAGGCGTGGTAATTTGGCGCTGCAACAAAACGAATACCCCTTACTAGAGTAACAATTATGAGTACTATAAGTAGCAATTATCAACTTAATTTAGATTCAATTTATAACACATCATATAGATGATCCATTCAACCGATTGATTTATATGTATTTTTTTGTTTTTTTAAAATTTAAGCTATTTGGCATTTCCCTCTTTACGGGAATTCGTAATCGAGTCATAACAAAACTACCATAGGTTTTAAAGAGAAAATTTTCTATCTCATGCAAAAGAGGTGCGCGATGACAAAGGAGTTTGACCTAATTGGCGTTGGTTTTGGGCCCGCAAACATAGGTCTCGCTGTTGCACTCGAAGAGTTTAAATGGGAGGGATCACTACTCTTCTTAGAAGCAAACTCAGGTCCGACCTGGCAGCCCGGAATGCTTCTTGATGGAACTGATATTCAGCACAATCCACTTCGGGATTTTGCCACTCTGCGTAACCCTTCCAGTAAATATGGGTTCCTGCAATTCTTGAAGGAACATGACCGACTATACGAGTTTCTGAATCTGCATATGCCCTACCCACTTAGGAAGGAGTATGCCGCTTACGTGAGATGGGTAGCCGAACAATTCTCAAATTTCGTCCGCTACTCTACCAAAGTAATCGACTTGCGGTTTGAGACAGGCGGTACAATTGCCGTCAAAGCGTCAGATGGCAGCACATTTTATACGAACAGCTTATCCTTAGCACCGGGGCGCTCGCATGCCATACCAGCCGCATTCAACGGGCTCAATTCCAAACGTGCTGTTCACTTTTCAAAGTATAACGAAGCAATCCAAATGCTAGACCCTTTTGAGCCTGGAACAATTGCTGTCATCGGAGCAAGCCAAAGTGCTGCTGAAATAATATTGGATATTTCAAAGCGATTTCCAGAACATAAGCTTGTGAATTTTCAACGCAATCAAGGCTATAGACTGAAGGACACCAGTCCTTTCACAGAGGGGATGTTCTTTCCGAGTTTCACCGACCAATACTACAACCTTCCAGATCATCTAAAGGATAAATTAATTCAATCTCTGTGGACAAGTCAGTATTCGGCTGCCGACAGTGACGTAATTACTAAAATACACAACAGAGTCTACGAACAACGCCTTGACAATCGCCAACGTTTATTCATCTCAAACTTCACTGAAGTTAGTTCGGCCACGGTCGCAACCAATGGAAAGATAGATTTATCAATTACTGCGCTTGAAACAGGTGAAATCTCAAACCAACAGTTTGACCTTGTAGTTTTCGCAACAGGATTCAAGAATTTTGGCCCGCACGAAACACAGGAACCATACCACCCTCTTATGGAAAATTTGATGTCATTCGCGACAACCGATGACAACGGATGTGCGAATATCACCCGTGATTATAGATTGCAGCTAAGGAAAGCGTATGCCGGTTATTCCGACGTCTTTCTGAATGGCCTATGTGAATCATCACATGGGTTCGGTGATGCAGGTTCTTTCAGTCTTTTATCCGATCGCGCCGATAAGATTAGCAAACGAATTATTGAATGTACTAAGGAAAGAAAACCTCGCCTAGTTGGAGAAAGCAAATGATGCATGGGAGTGCAAAAAATCAATTCGTAAAATCAGTTCAAAACACAGCCCCTTCGCATGAATACAACTGCAAGCTCTGGCGGTTGTTTCCATGGTTAAACAGAATTGAAACACTGAAAGAAATTAACGGCTTTGGCGCGATCTGGGTTCAACTTGACCCAGACCATCATGTAGAAGCTCATCAGCATGATGAAGAGGAGGCTTTCATTGTCATCCAAGGCAACGCAACTCTAACAATCGAGGATAATATATTTGAAATCCATCCGAAGGATGTTGTTCATATCCCGAGAAATGCCATGCATCAGCTATCTAACCACTCTAAGGTCGAACCATTTATTATGATTGATCTATATTGGGACCAGGGGTCACAATAGGTTGTGATCAGCATCATCAAGGGCGCCGTGCTACGAGTCCAAAAAGGAGGCAAATACCTAGGGTCGTTTCCTCGGCCAATCAGCATTGGAGATTTAGCCCAAGCTTCGATCTCATAACCAACAGCAGACGATAGCCGCGTTTAAGAAAGCTGAGAAGTGTATCTTTACGTTGCTATCATACCGTGTTGCAATGCGCCTCTATTTCTTCGCCTCCCAAACATCCGTTCGATGACATTACGTTGCTTTTTTGCCCGGCTGGTTCTTTGCTTTTTTGCTTGTGTTCAAGTTTTATCATCTACGGTTTTGTGCGTTTTACGAGGGTCTTCATCTTACTGTTCTTGCGTTTTGGATCACAAAAACCCCCGCTGGTTGGTAGCGGCTTTTGTTTTGGGGTGTATAGTCTTTGCTTGTGGTTTTGGTCCTTATCCGCTTCTGGAGGACTTTTTCCTTATATAGCTGTCATCTAAAACGCCAACGCCCCCGCTTTGTAGCGAGGGTTTTGATGATTTGGTTTTGGGGACAGGATTTTTCGTTCGCGTTGCTCCGCTGCGCCTTCGCACTTCGTGCTTGTCGTGAACCTTGGTAATCCGCGCTTTTTGCGCGTCTTACGAGGCTCTTCATCTTACTGTTCCTGCATTCAGAATCATCAAAGCCCGGCACGATGGCCGGGCTTTGATGATTTGGTTGCGGGGACAGGATTTGAACCTGTGACCTTCAGGTTATGAGCCTGACGAGCTACCGGGCTGCTCCACCCCGCGTTTGTCTTTTTGCTGCATCAGTTTTGTTTTTTCCGGGTATTTTGTCGAACCCGGTTCTGATGCTTTGGCCATCCTTGCTTTGCTTCGGTTGGCCGGGGCTGC